>JADIMC010000036.1 GCA_017694955.1 Candidatus Limisoma faecipullorum | reverse complement strand
ATTATCCAAACCCACGGCAACAACTTTGTCGTGGGTTTGTTTTATATATGATTTGGACTATCTTTGTGTGTTTAAATCTTTAATATGAAAATTGAAATAGAACAAGAGATAAAGGATGCCTGTCCAGATATGAAAATCGGGCTGATTAGGGCAGATGTGGTGAATTCGGAAACCTCTGACGAATTGTGGACTGAAATCGAGGAGGCATCCCGGCGGATACGTGAAAGTTATGAGCTGTCGTGGATAAACAAGCGTCCTGCTATTGTGGCAAACCGCAATCTTTATAAGCGTATGGGTAAGGACCCTAACCGTTATCGTGTGTCGAGCGAGGCATTGTGCCGTCGTGTCGTTAAAGGTATGGATTTATACAGGATAAATACGCTTGTTGATTTGATAAATCTTGTTTCGATGTGTAGCGGTTATTCTATCGGAGGCTTTGATGCCGACAAGATTGTTGGTGATATGGTTACGCTGGGAGTGGGACGGCACGATGAAAAGTTTGAAGGCATAGGCAGGGGGTTGCTTAATGTGGAAGGATTGCCGCTTTATAGGGATGCTGTTGGTGGAATAGGTAGCCCTACAAGCGATGAGGAACGAACGAAAATCACGATGTCAACCGTGCGGCTTCAGATGCAAATCAATGCTTTTGGAGAAGAAATGCCATTGGCAGACACTATTGATTGGTCGGTTTCGTTGCTTGAAAAATATGCGTCTGCTAAAAATTTGCAAATCGATATTTTTTAATCAATGTTGTTATGAGAATATTGAAAATATTAGAAAACAGCATAAACGACAAGTTCATTGATATTGCTGTAAAAGCTCTTGCTGATGGCGAGATATTGATTTATCCGACGGATACTCTTTATGCCATAGGGTGCAATGCCTTGAACAACAGTGCAATTGGAAAGATTTGCAAAATAAAGGGTATAAATCCCGATAAGACAAATCTATCGATAATTTGTGATGGAATATCAATGGCAGCTGAATATGCGAGGTTCGACAATCGGATGTTTAAGCTGTTGAAGAACAATATGCCAGGGCCTTTCACTTTTATTTTTCCGGCATCGTCGTCGCTTCCGAAAGTGTTTAAAGGCCGGAAGTCTGTAGGTATTCGTATTCCGGATAATAAGATTGCGATTGAATTGGTACGTCGTCTTGGCAATCCGGTGCTTTCTACTACAATCAAATATGAGGATGATGATTATGCTGTCAATCCAGAGCTGATAGCGGAAGCTTATGATGGTGTTGTGCCATATATGATTGACGGCGGCGACGGAGGATTGGTTCCTTCGACTGTGGTGGATTGCACAACTGGCGAAGCCGAGGTTGTCAGAGAAGGGAAAGGCGAGTTGCGGTTATAGCAATTTCATTGACGTACCATACTGATTTTCACCCGTTTGTTCTTTATTTTCTCACGGCGTATCATTTTCAATATGTCTGAAGCTTTATTCGCAGGTATGGCTGCTAATGCATAGTGGTCGGCGACATCGATTTTTCCTATTTCTTGGGCGTTAAGGTTTCCTTTTGCAATCAGAAATCCTAAAATGTCGCCTTTCGACAGTTTCTCCTTTTTGCCGGCGGAGAAGAATAACGTCTCATACTCCTTTTTTATTTCAATGTTATGGACTTTATCTAACGTGATTGTTTCGTCGAATTTTATGAATTCAGGCATTTTTTCTTCTGGACCGGTAATTACATAGACACTTCCTGTTGCTGATACGCGTGCGGTGCGGCCGTTGCGGTGGGTGTATGTTTCGGCAGAAACAGGAATATGATAATGTATTATGTGCTTTACATCGGCAATGTCTAATCCACGTGAGCCGAGATCTGTTGTGACAAGTATGGATATTGTGCCGTTGTTGAATAAAGCTACGGCTTTTTCTCTCTCTATCTGCTCCAATCCTCCGTGGTATATCCCTGCAGGAAATCCTTTTTCTTTTAAATAATTGAATATGCGTTCAACCGACTCGCGGTGGTTGGCAAATACTATGCTTTTTTCTTCTCCGAGGGAATAAAGCAAGTTGCCTAATGCTTCGAGCTTGTCTTTCAGGTCTGATTTTACTTCGACTATTTTCAATCGGGTTTCAGTTGCGTTTTCTTTAAGGAAATCAAGTATGGATGCACTTGAAAGGTCGATGAAATCGGGTGTGGTTGCCAGTTTTGTCGCCGATGTAAGAACTCTCCTTGAAATGTTGGGCATACGGCGTATGATTTTTCTCATTTCATCTTGGAATCCTAATTCGAGCGACTTGTCGAATTCGTCTAAAATTAAGATTCTTACAGGGCGAATGTCTATGTCGCCGCGTGTCAGATGGTCAAGCAATCTGCCTGGTGTGCTTATGATTATGTCGGGTGTGGCGTTTAGTGAATTTTTTTCATCCTCAAAGTTATGCCCTCCATAGCAGCAGGTTGTCTTGTATTCGGATGATATTGCTTGCATTACTTTGTAAATCTGTACGGTCAGTTCCCTTGAGGGGGCTATTACAACAGCTTGTACTCGTCCGCATGGTTCTTTCAGATTCTTTATCAGATATATTGCAAAGGCTATCGTTTTACCTGATCCGGTGGGGGAAAGCAGCATTATGTCCTGACGGCGGAATTCATCTGCCATAGTGCGTTGCATTGCATTTATGGACTCGATGCCAAATTTGCTCTTTATGTTTTGTATGATATCCGATTCTTTCATTCTTAATTGAGTTGAAAATTATTATCCAATACAAAGTTAGGTAAATTATGCGGATTAATGGAATATTTTTTATTTGAAACTCTTTGTTATGGAAAATATACGTTATCTTTGTAAGCGTGTAAATATAATGAAAGTTTAGATTTATGACACAGGATGAATGGCTTGTAATCATATTCTCAGCTGTGATAAGTGTTTTATTTACAGCGTGGTTTATTCCAAAGATTCTTATCGTATCATTCAAAAAGAAGCTTTTTGATTTTGCGAGTGAGCGTAAGGTGCACGAAGGCATAGTGCCGCGGCTTGGCGGTGTGGCTTTTGTGCCGTCGATTGTTGTGTCATTGTCTCTTATAATTGGTCTTAATGTCTTGTTTAATGGAGATACGACGGTACGCTTCTTTGGAGCATTGCAACTGGCGTTCGGGCTATGTGCGATATTGCTGCTTTATTTTGAAGGCATAATGGATGACCTTGTTGGATTAGGCTATCGGGTAAAATTCGTATTTCAGATTGTGTCTGCAGTATTGATAGTCTTGTCGGGCATATGGATTAATGATTTTCACGGACTGTTTGGAGTGCACGAACTTCCTCCATACATAGGGATGCCGTTCACGGTAATATTAATGGTGTATTTGATAAATGCTATAAATTTGATAGATGGAATAGATGGGCTTGCTTCCGGATTGAGTATTGTTGCTTCATTTTTCTTCGGGGTGATGTTTGTCTATGTGAATCTATGGGGATGTGCGGCGCTTGCGTTTGCTACATTCGGTACGCTTTGCCCGTTCTTCTATTACAATGTGTTTGGCAATGCTGACAGATGTCGTAAGATTTTTATGGGAGATACTGGCTCGCAGTGCATAGGGTTGTTGTTGGGATATTTTGCTGTGCGTCTTTCAATGAATGATCCGTTGATGACGTCAAAAATTGACGGGTCGATTATTGTTGCATTTTCGATGTTGATAGTGCCTGCTTTTGACGTGATAAGGGTTATGATTCATAGGGCAAGGAGTGGTAGAAGTGTTTTTCACCCGGATAAAAGTCATATACACCATAAGTTGTTGGCATTGGGGTTGCCGCATAAGTTGGCGATGGTTACGATTCTTTTGTTTGCAATGTTGTTTGTCGTTTTGAATTTAATACTGTTGCCACATCTTGACGTGAATGTTATTTTGTTGATTGATATTCTAATATATACGGTTTCTAATATTTTTCTGTCGTCTGTCATCAGAAAGAAAGGAAAGGAGTATTGATGAAAGGTATAGTATTGGCTGGCGGTTCGGGCTCTCGTCTCTATCCGATAACAAAAGGTGTCAGCAAGCAATTGTTGCCCATCTTCGACAAGCCGATGGTGTATTATCCGATATCGGTGCTGATGCTTGCCGGTATAAGGGATATACTGATAATATCAACTCCTCAGGATATTGCCGGATTCGAGCGCTTGCTTGGTGATGGCCGTGATTTCGGGGTGCGTTTTGAATATGCGGTGCAGCCTTCTCCCGACGGATTGGCACAAGCTTTTATTATTGGCGCTGATTTTATAGGGACAGATTCCGTTTGTCTTGTCCTGGGGGATAATATCTTTCATGGAACAGGTTTGACTGACTTGTTGAAGAAGGCCGTGCATGCGGTTGAGAATGAAGATAAGGCTTCGGTGTTCGGGTATTGGGTAAGTGATCCTGAACGTTATGGTGTGGTGAGTTTTGATAGTAGTGGCAATGTGACAGGCATAGAAGAGAAACCTGAGCATCCGGATTCTAATTATGCTGTTGTAGGATTGTATTTTTATCCTAACAGGGTCGTTGATATAGCAAAGAGCATAAAGCCTTCTGCACGTGGAGAGCTGGAGATAACTTCTGTCAACCAGACATTTCTTGAGCATGGTGAGTTGCAGGTGCAGTTGTTAGGTCGTGGCTTTGCCTGGCTTGATACGGGCACTCATGATTCGCTTAGTGAGGCAAGCACATTCATAGAGGTTATAGAGAAACGTCAGGGATTGAAGATTGCTTGTCTTGAAGGCATCGCTTATGAAAAAGGATGGATTGGCGCGGAAAAAGTGCGAGAACTTGCTATGCCGATGCTTAAGAATCAATATGGGCAATATCTTTTAAAATTAGTTGAAGATAAGAAACAATGAAGATAATAGCTACATCCATTCCCGGTGTTGTCGTGATTGAACCAAAACTGTTTGCTGACGCCCGTGGATATTTTTTCGAGTCGTTTTCACAAAGGATGTTTGCTGAAAAAGTTTGCGATACGGTTTTCGTTCAGGACAACGAGAGCCGTTCGTCTTATGGGGTGGTGCGTGGGTTGCATTTTCAAAAAATGCCGTATTCGCAGAGCAAGCTCGTTAGGGTAATTCGTGGTACAGTGCTTGATGTGGCGGTTGACATACGAAGAGGGTCTCCTACTTTTGGGAAGTATGTCGCGATTGAACTTTCCGAGGAGAATCATCGTCAATTATTTATTCCGAGAGGTTTTGCGCATGGTTTTTCTGTATTGAGTGATATTGCGGTCTTTCAGTATAAATGTGATAACTATTATGCTCCGGAAAGCGAGGGGGCTATAGCGTGGGACGATCCTGACTTAGGGATAGACTGGCATATTCCGGCTGATAAGGTGATTCTTTCGGCTAAGGACGTTTCTCATCCGAAGCTTCAGGACAGTGACGAATTGTTTGACTATTATGAGAATCTTTATTGAGTATGAATATATTGGTTACTGGGGCTAACGGGCAATTGGGAATGGAAATGCGTAATGTTGTTGCAGGCAGCAATGACAATTATATGTTTACTGATGTTGCGGAACTCGATATAACAGATGCCGGTGCCGTGATGGATTATGTTAAGGAGCACGCTGTTGACGTAGTTGTTAATTGTGCGGCATATACGAATGTTGATAAGGCGGAAGACGACTATGCAACTGCGGATTCGATTAATAATAAGGCTGTAGGCTATCTTGCCGTGGCATGCAAAACTGTCGGTGCGACGTTGATTCACATATCTACGGATTATGTGTTCAAGGGCGACGGGAATGTGCCTTGCCGTGAGGATTGGCATACTGACCCTCTTGGTGTCTATGGTATTACGAAGCTGGCTGGTGAAAACGCTATAAAATCCTCAGGATGCAAATATTTGATATTCCGTACCGCATGGTTGTATTCACCGTATGGAAACAATTTTGTAAAGACAATGAGCAGGCTCACTTCTGAAAGAGATTCGTTGAAAGTGGTTTTCGATCAGATTGGTACCCCCACATATGCTGCCGACCTTGCATTCGTGATTTATAAAGTGATAGATGCCAGGGTGCTTGACCGTACAGGGATATATCACTTTAGCAATGAAGGGGTGTGCTCATGGTATGATTTTGCGAAAGAGATATGTGAGATGTCTGGAAACACTTGTGACATACAGCCTTGCCATAGTGATGAGTTTCCAAGCAAGGTGAAGCGTCCGCATTATTCTGTATTGGATAAGACAAAGTTGAAAACTGTTTTTGGTCTTGTTGTTCCCTATTGGAAGGACAGTCTTGGCAAGTGTATCGACAGATTAAATAGGCAATAGTATGAGCGGTTACAAAAGAAATATAATGATAACTGGTGGCGCAGGCTTTATTGGCAGCCACGTAGTGCGTCTCTTTGTTGATAAATATCCTGAATATAGGATTGTCAATCTTGACAAACTTACCTATGCCGGGAATCTTGCAAATCTGAAGGATGTGGAAGATAAGCCTAATTATGTGTTTGAGAAGGCGGATATATGCGACTTTGGAAAAATGCAGGAAATTATTCGTAAATATGAAATTGACGGAGTCATACATCTTGCGGCGGAAAGCCATGTTGATCGTTCGATTAGGGACCCTTTTACATTTGCCCGTACAAATGTGATGGGCACGTTGTCGCTTTTGCAGGCGGCTAAGGTGTGCTGGGAAGAGGATTTAAAAGGTTATGACGGAAAACTTTTTTATCATATTTCTACTGATGAGGTGTATGGTGCGTTGCAGTTTGACGGTAAATTGTTTACCGAAGAGACACACTACCAGCCGCATTCTCCTTATAGTGCGTCGAAGGCAAGCAGTGACCATTTTGTAAGGGCGTTTCACGACACATACGGTATGCCTGTGGTAGTGACAAATTGCTCTAATAATTATGGACCATATCAGTTTCCGGAAAAATTGATACCGTTGTTTATTAATAACATACGGCATAAGAAGCCGCTCCCGGTTTATGGCAAGGGCGAGAATGTGCGTGATTGGCTTTATGTGGAAGATCACGCAAGGGCAATCGATTTGATTTTTCATAAGGGAAAAATTGCCGAGACGTATAATATTGGCGGCTTCAACGAATGGCGCAATATTGATTTGATTAAAGTAATAATACGCACTGTTGACCGCTTGCTTGGAAATCCGGAGGGGACGAGCGAGCATTTGATTACCTATGTGACTGATCGTAAAGGGCACGATTTGCGTTACGCCATAGATTCTACTAAACTGAAAACTGAACTTGGTTGGGAGCCAAGTCTGCAGTTTGAGGAAGGCATAGAGAAAACTGTGCGTTGGTATCTTGATAATCAGGAATGGATGGATAATGTGACATCTGGAGATTATCAGAGATATTATGATGAAATGTATAAAAACCGTTGATACTATGTGCTTTTGCATAGAAGAATAATTGGCTATTATCATTGGTTAATTAGCCATTAAAAGCAGGGATAATTTTTTGCTTTTATAATAATAATGTGTAATTTCGCACCGTTAAAAGCATTAAGTGTTTATTCCTGTATGTTGTTGGTTAGAATAGCATTGTTTCAGGTTTAATCTTATAGATAAATTATCAATTAATTGATTAACAAATATGAGTAAAGAAAAGAAATTCTTGACTTGTGATGGTAATCAGGCGGCTGCGCATATAAGTTATATGTTTTCTGAAGTGGCTGCCATTTATCCTATCACACCGTCGTCAACTATGGCTGAATATGTTGACGAATGGGCGGCAGCAGGCCGTAAAAATATTTTCGGAGAACCGGTTTTCGTTGAGGAAATGCAATCAGAGGCCGGTGCGGCCGGTGCCGTTCATGGCTCCTTGCAAGGAGGTGCATTGACTACTACATACACAGCTTCACAAGGGTTGCTGTTGATGATACCTAATATGTACAAGATTGCCGGCGAGAATTTGCCGTGCGTGTTCCATGTGTCTGCCCGTACGTTGGCTTCTCATGCATTGTGTATCTTTGGTGATCATCAGGACGTGATGTCCACTCGCCAGACTGGCTTTGCAATGTTGTGTGAAGGGTCTGTGCAGGAAGTGATGGACCTTGCGGGTGTAGCTCATTTAGCTTCTTTAAAAGCCCGTGTGCCGTTTGTCAATTTCTTTGACGGTTTCCGTACTTCACACGAAATACAGAAAATAGAAATGCTCGAAGAGAAGGATCTTGCTCCGCTCATCGACCGTGAAGCACTTGCTGAATTCCGTGCACGCGCTTTGAATCCGGAAAAACCTGTGGCACGTGGTATGGCAGAGAATCCTGACCATTTCTTCCAGCATCGTGAGGCAAGTAATCCTTATTACGATGCAGTTCCTGCAATCGTAGAGGAATATATGGAAAAGATTTCCGAGATTACCGGTCGTAAATATGGCTTGTTCAATTATTATGGCGATCCTGAGGCTGACCGTGTGATTATTGCAATGGGATCTGTAACTCAGGCTGCTCAGGAAGCTATCGATTATTTGATGGAAAAAGGTGAGAAGGTCGGTATTGTGGCTGTCCATTTGTATCGTCCGTTCTCTGCAAAGCATTTCCTTGCAGCCGTTCCTAAGACGGCGAAGCGTATCGCAGTGCTTGACCGTACCAAGGAACCGGGTGCAACTGGCGAGCCTTTGTATCTTGATGTAAGGGATTGTTTCTATGGTAAGCCGGATGCCCCAGTTATCGTTGGTGGACGCTATGGCTTGGGATCTAAGGATACGACCCCGGCACAGATTCTTTCAGTATATGAGAATCTTGCTTTGCCGCAGCCGAAAGACCGCTTTACAATCGGAATTGTTGATGATGTGACATTCACTTCGCTTCCGCAAAAAGAAGAAATCGCTCTTGGCGGTGATGGTATGTTCGAAGCTAAGTTCTATGGCTTGGGTGCTGACGGTACAGTCGGAGCAAATAAGAATTCGGTTAAGATTATTGGTGATAATACAGATAAGTATTGCCAGGCATATTTTGCTTACGATTCTAAGAAGTCGGGCGGTTTTACTTGTTCGCATCTTCGTTTCGGTGACCATCCAATCCGTTCTACATATTTGGTGAATACGCCTAATTTTGTGGCATGCCATGTTCAGGCTTATTTGCATATGTATGATGTTACCCGCGGGTTGCGTCCTGACGGTACATTCTTGCTCAATACCATATGGACAGGGGAGGAGCTTGCAAAGCATCTTCCGAATAAGGTGAAGAGGTATTTCGCTAAGAATAATATCACTGTATATTATATCAACGCTACTCAGATTGCGCAGGAAATAGGTTTGGGTAATCGTACTAACACTATCCTTCAATCTGCATTCTTCCGTATCACGGGTGTGATTCCTGTGGATTTGGCAGTTGAACAGATGAAGAAGTTCATTGTTAAATCATACGGCAAGAAGGGTGAAGATGTAGTTAATAAGAATTATGCTGCAGTTGACCGTGGCGGTGAATATCAGAAGCTTGCTGTTGATCCGGCTTGGGCTAATCTTCCGGATGACGAGGTAGAAGCCAATGAGGATCCTGCGTTTATCAACAACATAGTACGTCCAATCAATGCCCAGGACGGTGACTTGCTTCCGGTTTCTGCATTCAAGGACAATGCCGATGGTACTTGGGAGCAGGGTACGGCTCGTTATGAGAAACGTGGTGTGGCAACATTTGTTCCGGAATGGAATCCTGAGAATTGTATCCAATGTAACAAATGTGCATATGTTTGTCCTCATGCAGCTATTCGTCCGTTTGTGCTTACTCCGGAAGAAATGGCTGGCTCTCCATTCGATGAGAACAACACATTGCCTGCAATCGGCAAGACTTTCACTGGCATGCGTTTCGTTCAGCAGGTTGATGTCCTCGACTGTCTGGGATGTGGCAACTGTGCTGATGTATGTCCGGGCAAGAAAGGCGAGAAGGCTTTGGTTATGAAGCCGCTTGAGTCACAGCTTGATGTGCAGAAAGGCTGGGATTATTGTGTTGCTAATGTTAAGTCGAAACAGCATTTGGTTGACATTAAGGCGAATGTTAAGAATTCACAGTTCGCAACTCCGTTATTCGAGTTCTCAGGCGCTTGCTCTGGATGTGGTGAGACTCCATACGTGAAGTTGATTTCCCAGTTGTTCGGTGACCGCGAGATGGTTGCGAATGCTACAGGATGTAGCTCAATCTACTCCGGCTCTGTTCCGTCAACTCCTTATACTACAAATGAGCAGGGTCACGGTCCGGCATGGGCAAACTCCTTGTTCGAGGATTTCTGCGAGTTCGGTCTTGGTATGACTTTGGCTCATAACAAGATGGTTTCCCGTATCCAGCATATTATGGAGGATGTTGTCGCTTCTGCTGATGTTCCTGCTGATTTCAAGGCAGCTTGTGAGGAGTGGCTTGCCGGTAAGGATGACGCTGCTGCCAGTCGTGCTGCTGCCGATAAATTGATACCGATGATTGAAGCCCATAAGAATGAATGCACGTTCTGTTCACGTCTCGATAATTTGAAGAATCATCTTGTAAAACGCAGCCAGTGGATTATAGGTGGTGATGGCGCTTCTTACGATATAGGTTTCGGCGGACTTGACCATGTTATAGCATTGGGTAAGAATGTCAACATTCTCGTGCTTGATACCGAGGTTTATTCAAATACTGGAGGTCAGGCTTCCAAGGCTACTCCAGTCGGCGCTATTGCTAAATTTGCCGCAGCAGGTAAGCGCGTGAGAAAGAAAGATCTTGGCTTGATTGCTTCGACTTACGGCTATGTATATGTGGCACAGGTGGCTATGGGTGCAGATCAGGCTCAGACATTGAAAGCTATACGTGAGGCAGAGGCTTACGACGGACCTTCTTTGATTATTGCATACGCTCCGTGTATCAACCACGGTTTGAAGAAGGGTATGGGTAAGTCGCAGGCTGAAGAGGCTGCTGCCGTTGAGTGCGGATACTGGCACTTATGGCGTTACAATCCCGAATTGGAGAAGGAAGGAAAGAATCCGTTCACGCTCGACAGTAAGGAGCCGAATTGGGATAAATTCGAGGACTTCCTCAAGGGAGAAGTGCGCTATGCTTCTGTGATGAAGCAATATCCGGCTGAAGCTGAAGAACTTTATGCTGCCGCCAAGGCAAATGCACAGTGGCGTTACAATAACTATCGCCGTCTTGCAATGCAGCAATGGGGGCAGAATCCTGACGATTTGAAATAATAGTTGGTGACAATAATTAATTAAGGCAGCCCATTCGGGCTGCCTTAATTGTTGTATATATGATTATAAACGTGTCGTTAGTTTAATTCGTGTTACATTATGCCACGTTCGCGAAGCCGTAACTGCCAGTTCCATGCCGATTTCATTGTTTCCGCTAATGGAACTTCTGCTTTCCATCCTAATATTTTATTAGCTTTCTCTGGATTTGCCCACACTTTTTCTATATCACCTTCTCTTCGACCAACAATCTTGTGAGGTACTTTCACGCCTGTGGCTTGCTCGAATGTGTTGATTAGTTCAAGGACGGAAACACCATTTCCTGTTCCGAGATTAAAGATTTCCACATTATCCTCGCTCTTGTCTTCGAGCATGCGCTCAATGGCTGTCACGTGTGCTTTTGCAAGATCAACCACATTGATGAAATCGCGTATGCATGAGCCATCAGGAGTGTTGTAATCATTGCCAAATACGCTTAATTCTTTTCTGATTCCGATTGCGGTCTGTGTAAGATATGGAATCAGATTTTGAGGTACTCCATTGGGTAGCTCGCCGATTTCAGCAGAAGGATGCGCTCCGACTGGATTGAAATAACGGAGTATAATGCTCTTGATACCTGCTCCTGATGCTACAAAATCTTGAATGATTTCCTCGCTTATTTGTTTTGTGTTGCCGTATGGTGATGTGGCTTTTTTTATTGGTGCGTTTTCATCCACCGGGTTGCTGTCAGGTTCTCCATATACTGTGCATGATGATGAGAATACAATCCCTTTTACGCCATATTTGGGCATCAGCTCAAGCAAGTTGATGAGGGTGTTGATATTGTTTCTGTAGTATAAAAGTGGTTTATGTACGGATTCTCCGACGGCTTTGCTTGCTGCAAAGTTGATGATTCCTTTTATACCGCTGTATTTTATGAAAAGTCGTTCTAATGCATTGATCTCCGTGCAATCTGCGTTCACGAATTCAGGACGTTTGCCTGTGATTCTTTCTATACCGTCGAGTACTTCTATATTGCTGTTCGATAGATTGTCGATAATTACAACTTCATACCCTGCGTTTTGGAGTTCAACGGCAGTGTGTGAGCCTATATAGCCGGTTCCTCCCGTTACTAAAATTCTACCTTTCATATGTGATTAAATTTGATAATTGCAAATGTAATGATATAATTTTATTCATCAATAATGTTTGTGGTTTTTTTTACGGCTGTGGAATTGTTCCATATGGCTGTGGAATTGTTCCACACCGTGATGCTTGTAGTGGGGATGCGGTCAAGAGTGAAATAGCTGTGTGTTAGCGTGTTGTGAAATTATGATGTTTGGCATATGAATTGATGCATATGAACGTGTATAATATTGATGTTGTAAAATTATGAAGAGAGTATTTTTTGTAGCCGGGTTGATTGCTGTTTTTGCGGTATCTTGCAGTGATGGCAAGACTGATAATGCGGCTGATGAAGCTGCTCAGGATTCTATTAGGATAGAGACTCTTGAGACTGAGAAGGACAGTTTGATGAGCCTTATGGGTGAAATAAGCAATAATCTGATTGAAATTAACGGATTAGAGAATATTGTCACATCTAAGGAATTTAAGTCGGAGTCGCCGTCGAGGAAACGCGAAATT
The DNA here is from genome assembly GCA_017694955.1 of Candidatus Limisoma faecipullorum. Lineage (GTDB taxonomy): Bacteria > Bacteroidota > Bacteroidia > Bacteroidales > Muribaculaceae > Limisoma > Limisoma faecipullorum. The sequence continues at coordinate 25,024 of JADIMC010000036.1, read as the reverse complement.
TTAAATAATATCGAGGCTATCAAGCAAGAGCTGGCTGTACGTCGTCAGAAATTGGAGCAGTTGGAAGAAAAGTTGAAAAAGCAGAATGGTTATACTGCCAATTTGCAAAAGACTATAGATTCGCAGAAGCAGTTGATTGACCAGCAAAATAAGAAAATTACCGATTTGGAAGATGAGCTTGCAAAAGCGAATATTAAAATAGAAGATTTAAATGTGCGTGTTGACTCGTTGAATACTGAAGTGTCGAATGTGTCAAAGGAAAAGCAGATTGCTGAGCAAAAAACGGAAGAGCTTACAAATCAACTCAACACGTGCTACTATATCGTGGAGACGAATAAGGTGCTGAAAGAAAAGAAAATTCTTGAAAAGAGGTTTCTTGGAAGGACAAAAATTATGGAAGGCGATTTTGACCGCTCTGCATTTGTTAAAGCTGATAAGCGTAGCCTGACAGAAATCCCTACTGGAAGCACCTCTGCCAAGGTGGTAAGTAAGCAGCCGGCAGACTCTTACGAAATAGTGGATGAGAATGGTTATAAAGTTGTGAAAATCACTAATGCAAATCTGTTTTGGGAGAAATCAGATTTTCTGGTAATCGAGGTTAAATAAAATGGTTCTTATTTAGACTTTTGTGTGGGTCGTGGCGGGTGACCGTAGCGACCCATTTTTTATTCGAATCTTATTGTTTTTGCTGGATTTATCGAGGTGATTATATATGATGGCCCGACGAGTGCGAGCAATGATACGATCAGAATACCGATATTTAGCACAATCAGCCATATGTTGAATTCAACAGGCACATAACTCATATAGTAAGTGTTTGGGTCTAATTTTATTATATGAAACTGTTGCTGGATGAATATGAGTAGCAGTCCTGTGGCGTTGCCAATCACTATGGCTCTTAGTATGATTTTTTCGGCAAGATATATGAAGATTGTCCGGATGTTCTTGTTGCTTGCGCCTAATGATTTCAGAATGCCGATCATATTTATGCGGTTAAGTACAACAATGAGTAGTCCGGCGATTAATGAGAAGCATGCGACAAGTGTCATAAGTATGAGTATTACGACTATGTTGGTGTCGAGCAGGTCAAGCCATGCAAAATAGGTAGAGTTGCGTTCTGTGATTGTTGATAGCTCATACACTTTTGTGCTATTTTGCATATAAAGCGATTCATAAAGCTTATGGGCGATTTCTTCTCTTATGCGGTCGATTTCTTTAATGTCGTTACAGAATATGTCGATTGATGTGCCGGTGTTGGCATCCCAAGAATTTACAGATTGTGTAATTTTTATGTCTCCTATGATGAATGCTTTGTCGAAGTCTTCAAAATCAGTATTGAATATTCCTGCAATATTCAGTTTGCGTTGCTTGATTTTTCCATCTGTTATGAAGAATACCTGTATTCTGTCACCTGTGGATAAATTCATTCGCTTTGCAATGAGGCTTGATATTATGATATTGTTGTCGGTGACGTCGTATTTACCTGATATTATGGAGTTGGAAAGGAATTTTCCGTCATAATCCGGTGATACCCCTTTCAACATTATTCCATTGAAATTGTCACGTGTCTTTATTATGCATGGTGATTCTGCTACAAGACTTGCAGAGTTGATGTCCTTGGTGTGGTTGCGGATTATTGATAAAAGAGAAGGGGTGCAATTTATGGAGTCGGTGTTCCCGTCTGAGGCTCTGTATTCTCCTGATTCCAGTTTGATATGTGGCTCAAGAGCGGACATCTTATTGATAATTGTACTTTTGAATCCGGAAACGATTGCTATCGAGGCAATCATTATTATGATGGCAAGTATTATCCCGGATGTCGCGATTTTTAGGGAGAAAGCTGCAGAACCGGTACTGCTGTCATTGTTGTATAATTGAAGTCTCTTTGCTATGAACAGTTCAAATTTCATAATGATGTCAGTTGTTGTGACTGACTGCAAAAGTAAATTATTTTGATGTATATTCAAAAGCTTATTTGTTATTCGCACTCTATGCTGTATCTTTGCAGCGATATGTGATGGACAAAAAATGAGAAAAATTGCTACTGTTTTCCGATTGATAGTGAGTCCGCAAGCTACGTGGTCTCGGATATTCAAGTCATCATCGAGTGCTTCTCTTGAGAGGACGATGTATTATCCGTTGGTCGGGCTGCTTGCCGTTTCATCATTTATGATATTGGTGTATAACCCGATGAGCACATTGCATATGGCTATAATCGGAGCGGTGATGGAATTTGTGGCATTTTTTCTTGGCTATGTAGTGGCTTCGTTTTTGATTTCCATACTGTTGCCAAAATTGCAACAGGCAGGCAAAGTTACCACAGACGGAAGGGTGCGGACATTCGTGATTTATAATATGTCGATATTGGTATTGATTGAGCTTGTCAGGAATTTGTTGCCGACAGACGATATGCCATTGTTGTATATATTTACATTATACATATTGTATGTAATATTCAGGAGTGTGAAGTTCTTCTCACTTGAAAGCGATAAGGAAGCGGTTTTTACAGTATGTGCCTTTTTGATAATAGTGGCACTTCCATATGTCGTTTTGATGTTGCTTAATAAATTGATGCCATCGTTATGAAGCTTGCTCAAGTAAACATAAAGAATCGTCGTGCCACGTTTGATTTTGACATAATCGACACTTATGTGGCTGGAATTGTGCTGACAGGCACTGAAATAAAGTCAATCAGGCTCGGTAAGGCCGGTTTGACGGATTCGTTTTGTTATGAGAATAACGGGGAGATTTGGATAAAGAATATGTACATAGGCGAATATTTTTATGGTTCATATAATAATCATTCATCACGTCGTGACCGGAAATTGTTGCTTAATAAAAAAGAAATAAACGAATTAGGGAAGGCAAGTAAGGATAACGGCTTTTCCATAATTCCGTTGAAGGTGTTTGTCAACGACCGTGGATTGGCTAAAGTGCAGATTGCTCTTGCAAAAGGAAAGAAAGCCTATGATAAGCGTCAGTCTATAAAGGAGCGTGAGGACAAACGGGAAATAGACCGTATGTTCAAGCATTAGTCCCTGTTTTTTTTGCAGAGTAGTAATATTTTTTCTCCGCGATCAGTGGTTGTGGCGAATATGTAGGCGCTGCCGCCTGTCTTTATTTTTAAGCGTTTGTATAATTCATCGGGCGACAATGGGAAATTCCGGCAGGAGATATTTGCGCGGTCGATGGTTTTATTCAGTTTTTTTATATCAGCTTTCGACAGCGTGAATATTTGAATTATTTTGTATGTCTTTCCTGGGAAATCTTTTGTTTGTGTCTGTCTGTTGCAAATGAATATGTGTGAGTTGGACGATATTTGGGTAAGGGAATATGCTTTGCACAACTGATTGAATCCACCGGCTTTCATAATTGATGAGTTCGGAAGTGCTATTATGTCGTCCTGCTGAGGTGTTCGGTTTTCTACAATCAGGTTTTCATTACCGTATCGTAAGGAAAAATCTTGAATGCTGTCTTGCTCAAAATTAATTGTGTGTATAAGCCTTTCTTTGTCAATGGATTTGAAGTCAAATTTGAAGAGCAATTCTTTGCATTCGTTTTTCATTGATATGACCCATACATCTGTGATGCAATTAAATTGGCGGATGGTGGCTGTTATGTCGATCATTGGAGATGTTTTGGCAATAAGGAAGTTTGTTTTGTCGCTTATCGCATTGATTATTTTTGTGATGGATGGAACGCATTCATTTATGTCATAGATTCTTGCATTGCCTTCTCCTCGACGTGATTGATCTATGAATGCGGCTGAAAACGTCCAATCCATATTGGATGCATATATTTCAGAATCGGTATTCATTACGGTTATATTATCGGCTTGCGCATTTTTGAAATTGAATATGGCGGCATCTGCCACATCCGGATTGATGTCGATTGTTGTCAGATGTCTGGCTTCTTTTGATATGTAGTAGGAATCTATGCCTAATCCACACGTGAAATCTACCACATTCTCACAGCCTTTGAATAATGAGGCATTGAAACGTGCAACAATCTCCGGCGTGCATTGCTCAATTGAAAGAGAGGTGGGGTATATCCATAATTCAGACAATTCCGGAATCTTGTCCTTGGCTTTTTTCAGGCATTCTATTTGGCGTATGGCAAATTCTTTGTCGAATGGCAGATTCCGGAATTCTTTCAGTCTCAATTTGAGTGTGTCGTGATTTTGGTATTCACGGATGAATTCTTTGTATTCTGTAGTTCCTATAAAAGAAAAATCTGCCATGATTTGTGGATGCTTTGTTTGCGGCAAAGATATAAACAAACTTGTGTGAATGGGGCGTTAATGCGAAGAATTTTGTAATTTTGCACGCAATCATAAGATTTGTTTTGATTATGTCGGCAATTTTAAATATAGAGACGGCAACCGATGTATGTTCTGTGTGCCTTTCGCAGGATGGCGAAATGAAATTCAGCAATGCTGATTATAAAGGAAGAAATCATGCGGCGGTGCTTGGCGGATATGTTAAGGATGCTTTGGATTATGCCAGGCAGTGTGAAATAAAGCTTGATGCCGTTGCGGTAAGCATAGGACCCGGGTCTTATACAGGATTGCGCATAGGTCTTTCTGAAGCCAAAGGGCTGTGTTTCGGGTTAGGATTGCCGTTAATCGGAGTTGATACTTTAAAGATATTGAGTGTAGCGGTAATGTTCTCACGGTTTGTCGGTGAAGATGAACTGTTTGTGCCGATGATTGATGCTCGCCGTATGGAGGTGTTTACAGGTGTTTATGATTTGGCATTGAATGAGGTGTTGGCTCCACAGCCGATGATTATCGATGGCGATTCATTCCGTGAGTTGCTTGAAAGTCATAAAATGCTTTTTATGGGCAACGGGGCTGATAAGGTGCGTGAGGTGATAAAGCACCCGAATGCTGAATTCATTTATGGGGTGCAGCTCAATGCTGTCGATATGATTGCGTTGTCGGAAAAGGCTTTTCGGGAGAAGGATTTTATTGATGTGGCTTATTCTACTCCGAAATATTTGAAGAAGTTTCAAGCCACCACTCCTAAGAAAAATATATTATAAGGAATTATGTTGGACTACAATACGCAGAGAGAGAGATTAGTGTTGCCGGAATATGGCAGAAACGTTCAGCAGATGGTTGATTATTGTATGACAATTCCTGACAGGGAAGAGCGTACAAGATGTGCCTATGCCATTGTTGATATAATGCGCAATCTTTTTTCCAATCAGAAAGATGTGGATGATTTTGACAAGATGCTTTGGAATCAGCTTGCCATAATGTCGGATTTTAAGCTTGATATCGATTATCCTTGTGAGGTAATCAAGCCGGAGAATCTTTATTCAAAACCGGAGGCTGTGCCCTATAAGCTTACTCCTATACATTTTCGTCATTACGGGAAGATTATGGAGAAGCTGATAGATATTGCTGCTGATATGCCTGAGGGCGAGGAGCGCGACCAGCTGGTTATGTTGCTTGCCAATCATATGAAAAAACAATTGCTTTCTGTCAATAAGGATGGAGTGGACGATGAAAAAGTCTTTAAGGATCTTGCATTTTATTCGTATGGCAAGATTTTGCTTGACCCGGATGTGTGCCATTTGTCGGATTTCAAGGAGTTGATGCAGCCACAAGGTAATGGTGGTGGAAAGAAGGGTAAAAAGAAGAAATGAGAATGTAAGTATGATTCGTAAGGAAGAGATTGCTGAAATAGGGCTGTTTAGGAAACCTCACGGTGTCAAGGGGGAAATCTCGGCTGAATTAGATGTGCCGGCTGATGAGTTGAAGAGCTTTTCTGCAATCGTTTGTGAGATGGAAGGCATATATGTCCCTTTTTTTATTGAAAGTGTACGGCAAAAAGGACAGGTGACAGCACTGTTGACCATCGATGGCTTTGATACTGACGTGGCGGTTAAGAAATTTTCCAATAAGAGGATTTATGTGTTGAGAAAAGAATTGTTGGAAAGTGATGTGATGGAGGATGGGCTTCTTATTGGGTTCGATATCCTAATGGCAGATGGTAAACGGATAGGTACGGTGACAGACGTGGACGATTCGACAGCGAATGTGCTGTTTGTAGTCGATGGAAATAATGGAGAATTGTACATACCTGTTGTGGACGATTTTATACTTGAAATAAACGAACAAGATAGATTTATTATCGTAGATTTGCCTGAGGGTATGATTGAATCTCAATTAAACTAAAGATTGCTAAATTTTCAAATATACTGTTGCCTGCTTTGTCGTTGCTTGTGTTTTTTATAATTTAGCGGATATAAAAGGAAAATGGTAGAAGAGACTGACGATATATATTACGATGAGGAGAAGGCGATAGATTATATATTGTCGAATATGCCTGATTTGGATTGCAGACGTGACGATATATTGTCAGTTATTGATTCCATTTTCGATTTTTATGACTCCAAGGGATTGCTTGATTTTGACAATCTTGACTCTGATGGCGACTTTACGGAGGATGAAATATTGTCGTTCGTAAATAATTCGTTGAGGAAAAAGAAAATCTGTGTATTCAATGATGACGGAATTTTAGCACGTATCGTACGGTTGGAGTTGGAATATGAGGATTCAGTTAATTTGTGATTACTTGTTATGCTTAATAGATTTATAATTATATTGTCTGCATTTGTTTTGTCGCTTTTTGTGCCATTTGAGATGGTAGAGGCTCAGAACAATGTGTTTCAGAAAGGTGTGACAGCCGTAAAAAATTTTTTTAAAGGTAATAAGAATGAGAAGGAAAAGCAGGATATCGTGCCTGACAGTGTTGACACTGTCGTGAAAAAAGGTAGGAAATCCGGAAGGAAGCCTTTGAATGTCGATTATACGCTTGAGCAGCTTTATGAGCTGTCTCTTGATGAGAATTTGTCGGTGCCGGTGTTGCCGGACTATGAAAAGAGCATAATTAAGCCACATCAGCTTGTGCAGGCTAAAAAACTTGTTGTTGCCGGGTTGAATGTTGAGACGATGCGCAATGGGGAAGTGGTGATTGCTACCATTCAAAGCGACGAGCTGTTTTATCCGAACGATACAGTGCTGAAGCCTAATGCTGGAAAACAGTTGCGTCCATTCTTGCAGTTTCTGAAAGTGCCGGATATGTACAGAATGCTGTTGGCTATGCACAGTGACGACACGGGAACATCTGCTTATACAGATGCCTTGACAAGCAAGCGTGTGATTGCTGTGCTTGAATGGTTTATAGAAAACAGTTCAAACAGCGATTATATAATTCCATATGCTATGGGTGCGTCTGAGCCTTTGTATCTTAACAACTCGATTGCTAATAGGCAGCTAAACCGGCGTTTGGAAATTTATTTAGTACCTGGAAAGACAATGATTGATGCTGCTTCTTCAGGGCAACTCGTTGATTGATATATGAAGGTCTTCATGTAAGATATTTGTTAATTATAGCCCTGTTTGGAAATGTGATTACATTTTTATACAGTATATGTTCCGTGTGGAATATGTATATTTCTGAAAAAGGAACTTTTTGGTTTATTACTGTCGTCTTGATAAACAATTCTTTACTGCATATCTTATACCGTCGGCAAATAGAGTGCTATTCCGTATGGTGGTGGATGCATCTTTTAGAATTTGTTATGAGATGTTTGATTTGTATTGTTTTGCGGATAGGAGAAAAATTGCTATCTTTGCCACGCTTTTTTAAGATTCCGTGTGATGGGAAATTAAGAAGCAAAACGCTTAATTTTGAGTAACACAAAAATTTTACAGAATGAAGACTTATGAATTGTCTGCACAACCAAGAGTGTTGGTTGGCAAGAAAGCGACTAAAGAGTTGCGCAAGGCAGGTTTGATACCTGTCGTTATGAATGGTGGTGAAATCGTAGAATTGCCTTACAATGGAAAGTTGAATGAAGGTGAGAATGTCGTTGAGATTGAAAATGGTAAAGGCATCATTGTTACAAATTTGCAGGTTAAGGCAGAAGATGTTCGTAAATTGATTTATACACCAGACATTTTTGCTATCGATTTGGATGTGAATGGCGTTAAGAAAAATGCTGTTTTGAAAGATATACAGTTTCATCCGGTAACTGATAATATCCTTCACATTGACTTGCTTGAGGTGTCGGATAAGAAGCCGGTTGTGATGGAAGTTCCTGTGAAGCTTGAAGGTCATGCTGAAGGTGTTAAGGCCGGTGGTAAGCTGACTTTGTCTATGAAGAAGATTAAAGTTAAGGCTCTCTACACCAGCATTCCTGAAAGAGTTGTCATCAATGTTGACCATCTTGGACTTGGAAAGACGCTTCAAATCGGCGATTTGCATTTCGAAGGTTTGGAATTGATGAATGCGAAAAACGCTGTGGTTTGCGCTGTTCAATTGACTCGTGCCGCTCGTGGTGCGCAGGCTGCCGCTGAAGCTGCTAAATAATAACAGATGAAATATTTGATTGTTGGACTGGGTAATATAGGTCCTGAATATCGGGATACCCGCCACAATATAGGTTTTATGATATTGGATGCCTTTGCTGAGGCATCCAATATCACTTTTACTACCCAGCGTTATGGTGATGTGGCAGAAATGCGTTTGAAAAATAAGCAGTTGGTTCTTTTAAAACCGTCCACTTATATGAATCTTAGCGGGAATGCCGTAAGATATTGGATGGATAAGGAAAAAATAGAATTGGAGAACCTCCTTATTGTTGTTGATGACCTTGCATTACCGTTGGGTGCTGTCAGATTAAAGGGAAAAGGCAGCGATGCCGGGCATAACGGGCTTAAAAGTATTGCGGCAATGATTGGAACGCAGGCTTATTCCCGGTTGCGTTTCGGCATAGGGAATGATTTTCCTAAAGGAGGGCAAGTGGATTTTGTGCTTGGAGAATTTCCGGATGAAGATAAGCCGCTTTTAAAAGAGAGAATTGCTTTGGCTGTAGATGCTATTAAGAGTTTCTGTCTTGCAGGTTTGGATATAACTATGAATCAATACAATAACAAGTGATTGATGGATAAGGAAGTAAGAATCGACAAGTGGCTATGGGCTACACGCATATTCAAAACGCGTACTATTGCCACTGATGCTTGCAAAAAGGGCAGGGTATCAATTGCTGGAATTAATGTCAAGCCGTCGCGTCCGTTGAAAGTGGGGGAAATTGTCGATGTAAGAAAGCCTCCTGTTACATATTCTTTCCGTGTGAAAGCATTGGCGGAAAACCGGATGGGAGCTAAGCTTGTACCTGAATATTTGGAGAATGTCACAGCTGCAAGCCAGATGGAATTATTGGAAATGGTGAAAATTTCAGGGTTTATCAATCGTCAGAAAGGTTTGGGCCGGCCTACTAAAAAAGATGGACGTGAATTGTCGCGTTTTACAGATGATGCATATTCTTACAGCGATACGGATTTTGAATTTGATGATGATTTCTTCGATGATGAAGATTAAGTATCTTTCTTAAAAAAGATTAATACATCCGGTTTTGCAACAAGGTTACATTTTTTGATTTGTATTTTTGTGGAGTAATCGGGTGGTGATGGGTAAACTGTTTAAAATATTACAGCATATTTTTATTGTAGCGATACTCTTGTCGAGTGTCGTGCAATATCATCATCATATATCTGACGGCAGTAACCTTGCATTGTGTCTGTTGCATGTCCACGGTAATCCGGATGGGGATTGCGATGGAGGTGAGGCTGATAATTATTCGGATGACGGATGTCCGTTGCATTTGGCAAATGTGTGCAGGCTTAATAATGCCGATGATTCTTATTGTAATGGTGTGCAGCATTCTTTTGTGGATGTTTGCATCTTTGATGATTGCCTGATCCTGATTCCTCCTTGCTTGACAGTGTCGGTTTTTGAATGTTTTTATGCTGTCAGCGTCTATAGCCAAGAAGGATTTCCTAATTACTCTTTGAGGGCACCTCCTGTTGCTTAGTCTTTCTAATTATTTTGTGTTGATTAATTATTTCAAGGCAGAATTGCATTCTGCTGCAATCTTTAATTATGTAAATTATGAAAAAACGAAACAAATTCCTAATTCTGTTATTGCCTTCATTATTATTAAGTTGTGGCAATGGCAATTCATCAGCTGAACAAGAACATAAAAAAGAGGAGGTTGGCGAGCACCATGAGAACGAAATTATAATAGATAAACATCATGTGGATGAATTGGGCATAAAAACTGCAAAAATTACGCCGGTGACATTCCGTGAGGTAATTGCTGTTTCAGGAGAAGTCGCCCCTGCTCAAGGCGCTATGAAATCGGTCGTGGCTAAAACTTCTGGAATTGTTGCATTTTACAATAATGTCACAGAAGGAGCGGCCGTGGGTAAAGGTGGTTTGATTTGCAATATAAGCTCTGACGGTATTTTAGGAGGAGATCCTAATAAGTCGGCAAAAATAGCATATGAATCGGCAAAAGCGGAATATGAGCGCATACAGCCTTTGTATGAGAAAAAGATAGTTACAGCCGGTGAATATAAAGAAGCAAAAGAAGCGTATGAACTGGCTGAAAATGCATATTTGGGTGGAAAAGGCTCAACTACGGTGGTTAGTCCGTTAAGTGGCATTGTGACTCAATTGCTTGTTGAGAATGGGGCATATGTGGATGCCGGTACTGCTATAGCTGTTGTTTCGGAGAACCGTAGGTTGACGTTGCGTGCATATCTTCCTAAAAAATACTATGAGAAATTGGCTTCGCTTAAAACTGCCAATTTCAAATTGCCTTATTCTGAGAAGGTGTATGATCTCAGTGAGATGAATGGGCGGAAGATAACTTCCGACAATGCCGCTACGTCCGGTGGTTACATCGATGTGGCCTTTGATTTTGATAATACTGGCGGCATCGTTCCAGGAACATATGCTGAAATTTATTTGCTTGGGTCTGGAAAAGAGGATTCCATAGTGCTGCCTGTGCAGTCCGTTACAGAGGAGATGGGATATTTCTATGCCTATGTGGAGCATGAGAAAGGTTGTTATGAGAAACGCCGGATTGATATCGGAGGATGTGACGGGAAGAATATAGAGATTCTTTCCGGGCTGAAAGCCGGTGAATCTGTTGTGACAGAAGGTGCGGTACTTGTCAAGATTGCTGCCAATTCGTCAGCTGTCCCTGAGGGGCATCATCATCATTAATGCCTAAATGTTGAAAATATATGCTTAATAGGATAATTCATTTTTCGTTGCACAACAAGATGTTGATAATCATTATATCCGTCTTGTTGTTAGCGGTGGGCATCTATGTTACCACAAAGACCGAGGTGGATGTCTTTCCTGATTTGAATGCGCCTACTGTGACGATTATGACAGAGGCTCCTGGACTTGCTCCGGAAGAGGTTGAAAAATTGGTCTCATATCCGATAGAATCGGCGTTGAATGGTGCTACGGGGGTAAGACGTGTCAGGTCATCGTCGGATACAGGTTTTTCTGTTGTGACAGTGGAATTCGATTGGGGAACAGACATTTATATAGCCCGGCAAATTGTTTCTGAGAAGCTTACTACTGTAATGGAATCGCTTCCTCCAAACGTGAATAAGCCGGTGCTTGGACCACAGACCTCGATAATGGGAGAGGTGATGATAATAGGACTTACATCGACTAAGACTTCTATGCAGGATTTGCGTACAATAGCCGACAGGCTTATTTCTCCGCAACTTTTATCGATAAGCGGTGTGGCGCAGGTGACTGTTATGGGTGGTGATATCAAGGAATATCAGATTGTGCTTAGCCCGGAAAAGATGAAATATTATAATGTCAGCCTTTCCGAGGTGATGCAGGCAACCGATGGGATTAATACTAATACCAACGGTGGAATTATGTATGAGAACGGCAACGAATATGTCCTGAAAGGGAATATTAACACTACAGATGTGGATAAGATCGGTCAGGCAGTGATAGTCAATAAGCCAGACACGCTTGTTCATCTTAGTGATATTGCCGATGTGCGTATCGGTGCGAAAACTCCTATCCTTGGTGTTGCTTCGGAGAAAGGGAAACCGGCTGTGCTTGTTACGGTTTCGAAACAATATAATACCGGGACGATAGAACTTATCGATAAGATTGAGGATGAGTTGGCGGAGTTGCAAAAAAACATACCTTCTGACATTCATATTTCTACCGATATATTCCGCCAAAGCGATTTTATTGAGAGCTCGATTGACAATACACAAAGCGCGTTGCTTGAAGGGGCGTTGTTTGTTGTGATTGTATTGTTTTTCTTCTTGATGGATATCAGGGCTACCATTATTTCATTGGTGGCATTACCGCTATCTGTCCTTATAACGATGATTGCGTTGCATGCGATGGGATATACAATCAATACAATGTCGCTTGGTGGTATTGCCATTGCTATCGGTTCACTTGTTGATGACGCGATAGTCGATGTGGAGAATGTGTATAAGAAGTTGCGGTATAATGCATCTTTACCGGTTGGTGAGCGAAAGAAAATTCTCGATGTGATATTCAATGCTTCTACGGAAGTCAGGATGCCGATATTCAACTCGTCGTTGATTATTATTGCCAGTTTCCTTCCCTTGTTTTTCCTTTCCGGTATGGAAGGACGGTTGCTTATCCCGCTTGGTGTGGCTTTTATCATATCGCTGATTGCTTCAACAATTGTTGCGTTGACATTGACCCCTGTATTATGTAGTGTGCTTTTAAAAAATGACAAGCATATAGAGAAGCAGACAAAAGAAGCGTGGACATCTGTGAAACTGCGTAATGTCTATAATAAAGTTCTGGTATGGACGCTTTCTCATAAAAAAGTTGTGTTAGGCTCTACCGGGGCGTTGTTTATTGTGGCTGTTTGTCTGTTCTTTACGTTCGGACGCAGTTTCCTTCCTTCTTTTAATGAGGGCTCATTTACAATCAATATAGCCACATTGCCTGGTATATCTTTAGAAGAGTCGGATAATATTGGCAAGAAGGTTGATAGGATTTTGCTAAGTATTCCTGAGATAAAGACTATTGCCAGAAAGACAGGTCGTGCGGAGCTCGATGAGCATTCGCGTGGAAGCAATGCGTCGGAGATAGAGGCACCGTATAGGATAGTCGATCGTCCACGGTCGGAAATTATGCACGAAATCAGGGATAAACTGTCGTCTATTCCTGGTGTTAGCATAGAAATTGGTCAGCCGATTTCGCACCGTATAGATGCGATGCTTTCAGGCACGGAAGCACAGATTGCAATCAAGGTATTTGGTGATAATCTCAATCAGCTTTATACGGTAGGGAAACAGATAAAACAGGAAATTAGCGAAGTCCCTGGAATTGTCGATATTAATATAGAGCAGCAGATAGAGCGTCCGGAGGTGATAATCACACCACGTCGTGAATTGCTTGCCAAGTATGGGATAACGATTCCTGAGTTTTCCAGCCTTGTGAATATTGCAGCTTCAGGAATTGTTGTGTCACAAGTCTATGAGGACGGTCTTCCATATGATTTGACATTGCGCTTCACTTCGGAAAACTCGTTGACTATGGAAGAAATTGGAAATCTGATGATTGACAGCAACGTTGGTAAGATTCCACTTTCGGATGTGGCTGATATTAAATCCTTATCTGGTCCGAGTTCGATTAACAGGGAAAATGCTCGCCGACGTATTGTCGTTTCTGCAAATGTGGCAGACCGCGATTTGAGGGGAGCAGTAAACGATATTCAGGATAAGATTGAATCGACAGTAAAACTGCCGGAAGGCTATCAGGTTTCGTATGGCGGACAGTTTGAGAGTGAGGCTGAAGCTTCGCGTACACTGAGCATTGCTTCTTGCCTGGCAATATTATGCATTTTTATGCTGCTTTATCAGGAATTCAAGAATTTCACCCAGGCATCCATAATTTTGGTTAATATACCATTGGCTATGATTGGTGGAGTGGTGATAATATTCTTCACATCTGGTGAATTGAATATTCCTGCCATTATCGGATTCATATCCTTACTGGGGATTTCGACACGTAATGGTATGTTGTTGATGTCGCATTATAATCAGCTGGAAAAAGATGGACTGCCGCTTATGCAACGGGTTTATAAAGGATCAGCAGACAGATTGCTGCCTATTGTCATGACTGCATTGTCGTCAGCATTGGCTTTGATTCCTATTGTAGCAAGGGGTGGTGAGCCGGGGAATGAGATACAGGCTCCTTTGGCAATTGTGATATTGGGAGGTTTGTTTTCTTCCACGATTCTTAACTTGCTGGTTGTGCCAGTGATTTATTATTTGTATAATTTGAAAAAGAGTAAAATATGAGATATGGATTATTGCTTTCGGTAGTGATTGTGCCTTTGTTGTCGGTGGCAAATGATGGCGTGATGCGCCAAGTATTTGCTAATAATCCCGATTTGCAGTCTGCGAGAATGACGTATGAGGCTGATGCGTTGAATTTGAAGGCGGAGAATAATCTTGCAGATCCGGAGGTGGAGCTTGCCTATTTGTTTGACCGTCCTGGAAAGGGCATTGAATTGACCGTGACAGAGGGGATAGACTGGCCAGGTATGTACGGGGCACGTAAGAAATACATTAAGCATCAGATAACAGCTCTTGAGTATGTTTATCAGACAAAATGCGTTGAGATTTCCGCTAATGTGAGGTCTGCTTTGATTGATCTTGTGGATGTCAACCGTAGAATTGCTTTACAAAAACGGATACTTGCTGAAGAGGAGGAGCTGTTGGGAATATTGTCGGAAAAATATGCCGATCGTGAGATTTCGATTATTGAAATTAATAAATTGCGTCTTGAACTGTTTGATAATAAGGCTGTATTGAAGGATTTAAATGTTCGGAAGAATGTTATTGTCGAGAGTTTGAAGACATTGAATGGTGGCAATGAACTGTCAGGTCTGGATGTTGATATAGCAGATTACGATGACAGGATTCTTGATAACGTGGATTCTTACCTGTCTGATTTTCGTCAGTATAGTCCTGAATATAAAGTGGCGATGCAGCAGCGGATTGCGGATAATCAAGCTGAAAAAATTGCTAAATTTGCCAATTTCCCTGGCTTTACAGTGGGGTATAAGTATAAGGATGAAGGTGGTGAGCAAGCTCATGGTTTTATTGTGGGTATGAGTATCCCTGTTTTTTCAGGACGCCATAAGATAAGAGCGGCAAAGCATCAGTCGTTGGCAACGGCATATGCTGCTGATAATGTCGGTTTGCAAGAAGAGTTGCGGATACGTGGCGATTATGCCTCATTGCTGGCTCAAGAGGAAATGATTGGAAAATACAGACCGCTTGTGCTTAATGATGAGTATTACCGGCTTCTTGCTGATGCGTTGAATGCCGGTCAGATATCTCTTCGTGATTATATTATAGAAATACGTGATATAACGGCGGCAACACAAAGATTGTATGATATGGAATACGATTTTCAGACGAAATATGTGGATTTGACAAAATATGATATACTGAAAGATGGCAGTATGTCTATTTCAGAGTGAATATGTCATCAGCATATAAAATCTTTCCTTCATCGCATAAGAATCGCAATTGATTGATTATTGCATCGTTGTTGAATGACAGTGTGTCGATGAACTCAATCATTTTGCGGGGTTTTAATGACAGCATATATAGAATGCCTTCCTGGATTTCTTGTATGTTGTCATTCTTTTTTTTCTTATGCTCGATGCAAATGTCGCATCTGTTGCAGTCGTTGGCTTTCTCGCCGAAATATTCGAGAATCATTTTCTCACGGCAGGTGCTGTCGTTTTCCGCATATGCGATTATTGAGTTGATTCGTTTCTCAAGCCGTTCTTTTCCTTTTTCATATACTTCTTTTGTTATTTCAAGGTGACGGGGTTCTACTCTTGAGCAGGGAAAATATATGTAGGCTGTTCGGCGACGCGGTATGTAATGTATTACATGTTGTTTGTTGAGGAATATTAATGTGTCATAAATGTCCTGGAGCGGTATGTTGAATTTATATGCTATCGATAATTCGTCAATCGTTACATAGTCGGCATATAATCCAGTGTAGTTGCGCAATATGAGCTCAAGTATCTCGTCGCTTCTTGGGGTGATTCCTTTAATGTCGTACAAGTCGCGTTTATTGGCCAATATCAATATTTTTGACAGTGTATCGACTTCTTCTATATATTCTATATATTGGGCTTGAGTGAGAATCTTCAAAGCATTTGATGCAATGCTGGCAGGATATTTGAAAGTTGTGCAGAATAGGTTGAAATTGAATTCATATAGTTTGTCGAATCCCCCTCCGAGACTTATCTCAAGAAAATTGCAAAGCCTTACATAGATTTCTTTTATTGTGTCTTTGGGTGGGAATGTTTCTGATATGCGTTTGAGAAGTATGGATTTGTCTCTTGGTGATGCAAGCATTACGGCATATGCTCGCTTGGAGTCTCTTCCTGCCCTTCCTGCTTCTTGATAATATTCTTCGATTGAATTAGGCACATCGAGATGCGTCACTACTCTTACATCTGGTTTGTCTATGCCCATGCCGAATGCGTTGGTTGCAACGATTACTTGCGTTGTGCCGTTTTTCCATTTGTCCTGTTTGTCTTGTTTCTCTTCGTTGGAAAGTCCGGCGTGGTAGTAATCTGCGGATATTCCGTGAATTGATAAGTCTTCCGCGATTAATTTGGTTTTTTTTCGGCTTCTGACATATACTATGCAGCTGCCTGTTGTCTTTTTTATGATGTTGATAAGCCGTTCTTGTTTGTTTTCTGTACGGCGTACAATATATGACAGGTTTTCCCGTCGGAAGCTTTTTCTGATTACTGTATTTCCTCGGAATTCCAGCTTGTCGATGATGTCGGTGATTACTTCTTTGGTTGCCGATGCTGTTAATGCCAGAACAGGTATGTTTGGAAATATTTTCCTTATGGAGGAAATCTTGAGATAGGATGGTCGGAAATCGTATCCCCATTGCGATATGCAATGGGCTTCGTCAACTACAAGAAATGATACTTTCATTAGCCGCAGGCTATCCATGAATGAGGCTGACGAAAGCCTTTCCGGGGATATATACAGAAATTTATAGTTGCCATAAATGCATTTGTCGATTGCATTGTGTATTTCGGTATATCGTAATCCGGAATGTATGTAAAGCGCTTTTATATGACGTTGACGGAGGTTGTCAACTTGGTCTTTCATCAAGGAAATCAAGGGAGTAATGACAATAGCTATGCCGTCGAAGAGCATAGCCGGTACTTGAAAGGTTATTGACTTTCCTCCTCCAGTCGGAAGCAATCCGAGAGTGTCATTCCCTTCGAGTACCGACGTTATTATTTCTTCTTGTTTTTCCCTGAATTGCCGGTATCCCCAATACTTATAAAGTATGTCGTGGATAGTGGCATTCATTGCTTGATTTCTGTTTGGCTGTTGATTCGTATTTCTTTTACTGCCAGTTGATATTTATTTGAACTGTTGGGATGCTTGTTGCCTTCTATTGTGTAGCATATGTCAAACGGTTGTCCTGATTTTATGTAATCGAAATATTGTGACATATTGAAAGCAATTCCATTGAGTACTTTTGCAGAGCTATTGTCAACAAGCTCAAGCTTTATGTGCTCCATATTCTTCCCGACCAATTTGCTTGTTCCGTAGTCAAGTACGTTTTTGGTGCAGAATGTGGGTTTCTGATTGCCTGGACCAAACGGATTGAACATTCGCAGATATGTCAGGAATTCCGGTGTTATTTCTTCGAATTTCAAGTATGCGTCGATGTCGATTTGTGGAGTCAGTTGTGTGGGACTTATTGTTTCTTCCACATATCTCTCGAAGCGGCGCGTGAACTCAGGAATATTTTCTTCTTTCAAAGACAAACCTACGGCATAGGTATGTCCGCCAAAGTTTTCAAGAAGGTCGCGTGTGCTTTCTACGGCTTTGTAAATATCATAGCCTTGTACGGAGCGTGATGACCCCGTTGCAAGTCCGTTTGATAAAGTGAGCACTACAGCTGGTTTGTAGTAAAGTTCTGTGAGTCGTGAAGCCACAATCCCGATGATTCCTTTATGCCAATTCTTGTTGTAGATTACAATGGTTTTGTGGTTGGAGTTGATTTCTCCACGTTCTTCAAGAATCTTATTGGCTTCTTCTGTAATGCGTTTGTCGAGCTCTTTGCGGTCTTTATTGTATTGGTCGATGTTTTTGCTTTTGGCGTAAGCATCGTTGAAGTTCTTGGTTGTTAACAGGTCAACGGCTTCCATACCGGATTGCATACGTCCTGAAGCGTTGATTCTCGGCCCGATCTTGAAAATCACGTCGCTGATTGTGATTTCTTTGTTGAGGAGATTGCATACTTTTATTATGCCTTTTAATCCGGTGTTGGGGCTGGTATTGAGCTTTTTTAATCCGTAATAAGTCATGACACGGTTTTCGCCGGTCATTGGCACGATGTCGGCGGCAATGCTTACTGCTACCAAATCAAGCAATCCGTATAGCTCGTTCTTATTGCTCAGACCGTTGCTCTCTGCAAATGCCTGCATAAACTTGAAGCCCACTCCACAACCTGACAGATGTGGGTAAGGATAAGTGTTATTATCCATTTTAGGATTCAGTATGGCATATGCATCTGGAAGCTCATCATCTGGTACGTGGTGGTCGCAGATGATGAAGTCGATACCGTGCTGTTTTGCATAGGCAATCTCTTCGATGGCTTTTATTCCGCAATCGAGCACGATTATTAATTTGATATTGTTGGCTACGGCATGGTCTATGCTTTTTATGGATATGCCATAGCCTTCTTCGTCGCGTGTCGGAATGTAATATTCGATATGCGAATAGTAATTCCTTAAATATTTGTACACGAGAGACACGGCGGTTGTCCCGTCAACATCATAGTCTCCATATACCAATATGTTCTCTTTAGCCCCGATGGCTTTGTTTAGCCTCTTTACAGCCTTGTCCATATCCCGCATAAGGAATGGATCGTGCAAGTCGGACAGAGAGGGATTGAAAAAGTGTTCAGCTTCTTCGACAGTCGTGATGCCTCGCTGAACCAATAGCTCAGCTATCGCCGGACTGCCGGCAAATTTTTTTGCCAACTCGATCTCTAATTCTTGTTCTTCGGATGTAAGAGGTAAGTAATTCCATTTACTTATCATTTATGTTGTTTTTTATTTATCTGATTTGAGGCACTTTAAGTGCTGTAGGCAAGCGTTTTGGCATTTAATGGAGCCTTGTTTGCCAAGCTATTCTTTATAACAATTCTTTTGACTGTTCCGTTTAGCCAAGGATTGTTAAAAATGAAGAATAATATGCTACGCAAATTTACTCATTGTTTTTCTTACAACCTAAAATGCAATGTGGGTTTTTTTATAAAATAATATAAAAAATACCGGAAATATACGTTCCCGGTATTGCTATTTAATAATGAATGTGTCGTGGTGGTTTATTGATGATTCCTTACCAGAATTTATTGTTTTCCGGACTATATTCGAATCCTGCATCTTTCATGCGTCTGAGGATTTCGGATTTGTCTATGTGCATATCCTCGCATAGGGCATCCAGGCTGCGGTAGTAGTCGCGCAGCTTGGTATTGAGTATGCCTAAGAGTATAATCGGGTCTTGTGGTAATTCCATACTTATTTTTGTGGTGTTATTTTCCAGATTGTTCCTTCTATCAGAGAAGCATAGACGCTTCCGTCCTTGCTTGTCTCGAAGCCGTTGAAGGCGGAACTGCCGAGCTGATAACGCCATAGCAATTGGAATGTCTTTGCGTCGATGGCTGCCAATACGCCTTTACGCGAGCCCATAAATATGATTCCGTTCTTTTCTACGATGATGCATGGTGTGTGCTCATATCCGAATCCGGCATCGACTACGAAATCCACTGCAGGCGTATCGCTTGTTGTGTTTACGGCAATTAGTTGTCCGTCCATAGTCTTTGCATAGACATATTTCTTGTCGGGCGAAGAGCCGAGGCTTTCACGTACTTTATATTTGCCGTCGAAGTTGGAACGCCATATTTCTTTTCCGGTTTTGCGGTCAAGCGCTGTCATATAGCGGTCGGGTGCAACTACGAATACGCGATTTTTGGTGACTACAGGAACACAATTGCCCGGACCGAGCATATTTGCGTTTTTCCCATTGTTCCATTTCCATTTCAGTTTTCCGGTTTTCCGGTCGAGGCAGCGCAGGTAGGTATCCCATGCGCCGAATATCACGTCATTGCCATCAACCACTGGAGCAGCTTGACAATAATTGTCGAAATCTTTATTTCTCCATACGATATTGCCGGTATGGGTGTTCCAGCATTCGAATTTTTTGTAACCTCCTTGATATAGGCGGTCGCCTTTGACTACACCGTCGGCTACATATGGGCCTTTCGAGTCGTTTTCACGGATTATCCGTCCGGTTTCCTTGTCTGCCCATATTATGCGCTTATCCGAAGTGGGAATGATTATGTACTTTGATGTTAGGGCCGGGCGTGAGAAGAGAGAGGCTTTTGTCTCGAATTTCCATAATTGCTTGCCGGTGTTCTTGTCAATAGCCTTTACTTCGCCGAGCGAATTCCCGAAATAAATTCGTTTCGAGTCGATTGCCACACGTGTGAAAATCGATGCACTGTCCTGAAACACTTTTTCGAGTTTCACATTTTGTGGGACAGCGAATTTTTCGGCTGCTGTTTCTTTATATTCCGGATGCTTGGACTTTGCGGGAAATGCATATTTCAGCACTTGTTCCTTGCCGATGGCTTTGTCGTATAGAAATATGGAATCCGTTGTAATGTCGAAATTGGTGTATCCGTATCCGTCGTTCACTCTTGTCATATCCAAAGCCCTGCATATAACGGCATCGATGTCACCGCCTTTATATTTGTCGAAAGTGTGGTAGTGTCCGCAGATGTGTACTATTACAGGATACTTTTGGAGTGTTTTGATATATTCCTGCCAATTGTCGAGGTCGTCCTTGATGGGGTAGTGGTTGATTGAAACCACACGTTTGCCTGGGCTGCAACGGCGTGAAAGCTCTTTGTCGAGCCATATAAGGTCTTCTTGTTTTATATGTCCGTCTCCCATTTTCATATAAGGGCCGCAATTTATCCCTATGAATATCAGACTGTCGCTTTCGAATACGAAACGGTCGTCGTTCCATATGTCGGAGAATGTCTTTGTCGCGCTTTGCGACCAGTTGTTCTCGTGGTTGCCGGGGATTACATAGATAGGTTTTGTAAGTCCGTCGAGTATGGATTTTACGTTGTAGAGCTGTTCGTCGCTGCCTTCGTTCGACAAATCGCCTGAAAGTATAACGAATTCAGAATTGTTGCCGCTGATTTCCGCAATTGCGTTTCTGAGCTGCTGCTCGTTGACGTTTCCAGGAGTGACGTGGATGTCGGAGAGTACTGAGAATTTCAACGCTTGCAGATTTTGTGAGCATAACAGAAGCGCCGCTATTGAAAGGCTTTTGATTATAGATTTAGTATTCATATTGAGATGTCAGGTTTTTATTGTTTAATGGTACAAAGATAAATGTAATGTTGGTGTATAAAAAATGCTTTAATTGAAAACTTTGTTAAGATATTATCACATCGGAGTATTCGGGTGGAGTCAATTTTTCA
The DNA here is from genome assembly GCA_017694955.1 of Candidatus Limisoma faecipullorum. GTDB lineage: Bacteria > Bacteroidota > Bacteroidia > Bacteroidales > Muribaculaceae > Limisoma > Limisoma faecipullorum. The sequence goes on along the minus strand of JADIMC010000036.1, from coordinate 3,557 downwards.
AGTTGTGTTAATATAAGTTAAGTCCGGGAGGCTTGATTAAACCAAAACAGTATGTTGTAGTCATATAAATGACTTCAAAAACAAAAGGGTAATTAAAGGTAAGATGAGCTGGTAGCTCAGTAAATATAAAATAACTTTTTCGTATCCGATTATGGCGTTCAGAACTGCGAAGTAATGGACGCCATTACTGTTTTATTTTGGTTTGGATGTATAAAAATAAGCCGTATGGAAATGTGCAATGCACGACCATACGGCTTTATTATCAGTCTTTTGTCGCAAGTTTATTTACCGCAGCAGGAACAGCGGGGCTTGATTTGTTTGAAGAAATCGTTGCCCTTGTCGTCAACAAGGATGAATGCCGGGAAATCCTCTACGTGGATTTTCCAGATGGCCTCCATTCCGAGTTCCGGATATTCTACGCATTCGATGCTCTTGATGTTGTTCTGTGCAAGGATTGCAGCCGGTCCGCCGATGCTTCCGAGATAGAAGCCGCCGTGCTTCTTGCAGGCATCGGTAACTTGTTGCGAGCGGTTGCCTTTAGCAAGCATCACCATGCTGCCGCCGTGGCTTTGGAACAAATCAACATACGGGTCCATACGTCCTGCCGTTGTCGGGCCCATAGAGCCGCATGCCATTCCGGCCGGTGTCTTTGCGGGTCCTGCATAATAAACCGGGTGGTTCTTGAAGTATTCAGGAAGGTCTTCGCCGCGGTCGATGCGCTCTTTCAATTTTGCGTGCGCGATGTCGCGTGCCACGATGATTGTGCCGGAAAGCGACAGGCGTGTCGATACTGGGTATTTTGTCAACTCTTTCAATATCTCGCTCATCGGCTGGTCGAGGTTGATTTTGACAGCGTTGCCTTCACCGGCATTTCTCAATTCTTCCGGGATTAGTTCGCCGGGATTGCTGTCGAGTTTCTCAATCCAGATGCCGTCTTTATTGATTTTGCAACGGATGTTGCGGTCGGCCGAGCATGATACTCCCAAACCCACCGGACACGATGCGCCGTGGCGTGGCAAGCGGATGATGCGCACGTCGTGAGCATAGTATTTACCTCCGAATTGTGCGCCCAGGCCGATGTTGTGGGCTTCTTCCAACACTTTCTTCTCCAATTCTATGTCGCGGAATGCGCGGCCTGTTTCGTCGCCTGTGGTAGGCAGTGTGTCGTAGAAGTGGGTGGAAGCAAGCTTCACTGTCAACAGGTTCTTTTCTGCCGATGTGCCGCCGATTACGAATGCTATATGGTAAGGAGGACATGCTGCCGTACCGAGGGTCTTCATTTTCTCAACGAGGAACGGGACTAATGTGGCGGGATTCAGGATGGCTTTTGTTTCTTGATATAGATATGTCTTGTTTGCCGAGCCGCCACCTTTGGTAACGCAAAGAAATTCATATTCCATTCCTTCTGTTGACTCGATGTCGATTTGTGCCGGAAGGTTGCATTTTGTGTTTACCTCCTCGTACATCGACAGCGGTGCGTTTTGCGAATAGCGGAGGTTGTTTTCAGTATAGGTCTTGAATACGCCTAACGATAATGCCTCCTCGTCGCAATAGCCTGTCCATACTTGCTGGCCTTTTTCGCCGTGGATTATGGCAGTACCGGTATCCTGACAGAACGGTAGTACTCCCTTGGCTGCCACTTCTGCGTTGCGCAGGAATGTGAGAGCCACATACTTGTCGTTTTCGCTTGCTTCCGGGTCATGGAGTATTTTTGCCACTTGTTCGTTGTGGGAACGGCGGAGCATGAACGACACGTCGTGGAACGCTGCATTAGCCATTGCCGTAAGTCCTTCTTTTTCTACTTTGAGAATCGGATGACCTTCAAACTCGCTTACCGAAACATAGTCTTTCGTAAGCAGATAGTACTCCGTATCGTCTTTCCCTCTTTGGAACATAGGACGGTACTTGAATTCTGGTGTTGCCATAATTACGTAATTTATGTTGTTTTCAGTTTTTCGTTTCCGCAAAATTACTCAACAAATACCAATCCTGAAATTTTTACAGTTTAAAAATTGTAACTTGTGATGCAGTTTTGAATGTTATGTCAAATGGTGTGATTCTTATGGCTTTTCGATTGTTGTTTCTTGCAAATGTATGCCTTTGTGTTGCATCAATATGATGGCAATCGTTTTAAAAAAAGGTTAATTTATAGATGCTTTTTCTTTGCCTTGTTTTTGAGATATTCTTCTTTGCCGATGAAACATTGATTTCCTATTGCGCCGCCGCTATATTCAAACACGACGGATGATGTGTATAAAATGGTGGAACAGTCTTCATCAATAATCTTCTTTTCGTCCGCTGATAAAATCCTGTTGTAAATTTTGAAACTGTACATACCCATACCTATTCGTCTGAAGCCGATAGTGTATGGATGCGTTGGGTCATCGAATGCCTTTATGGAAATGCAATGCGTTTTCTTCAATTCTTTCTTTATGTAATCAAGGTTTTTACGGTTAAGACCCGATTCTTTAAGCAGTGAATCTATTTTTTCTTCAGAGGGATTCCATTCATTGTTCCATAAGCCATTTTCTCCTATGACATGAAATATGGAAACTTTTTCATTTTCAAATTCAAGTGAGATTCCGCAACCTGGCTTTAAATGATTGTTTACATACTGATACAGTTCGCAAAAATTCTCCTTGTGGCTCTCGTAGTGTTTTTCCATAATATCTGCATTGCAGTTGCTGTTTGGATTGGTTATCCACAATATTAAGGCCAGTATGTTAAGAGAGTGCCAAGCCAGTAATATGCGTTTGTGCCTTATGTTGCATTTTAAGGACAGGAAAAAAGAAACAGTAGATATTATTAAAGCCGGAACAAACAACCAAAACATTAAGGCTATTATCAGTATCCCGACAACATCATCTATCCATAGGATGGCTATGGCTGAGGTCGCAACTATTGCAGATATGTATTGTATGGTTTTCCAATTGTTTGTCATAGTTGTCGTATTCTATGTCTCATACACTTTCTAAGGCATATGTTGTGTAATATGCAAATGTAATAAATTTTTATAATTTATCCGGTGGAAGTTGGTAATGTAGATAATTTATCATTATTTTTGTTTTCAAATTTCCAATACATAATATTATATATCATTTTATGAACCGTTTTATTCTTTTATTAGGGCTGATTCCCGCTTTTGGCTGTTTCGCGGAAGTGCCGGAACAAGTGAATACGATGATGTCTTGCGGTGAATTCACGGCAGCGTCTGAGCTCCTGAAATCCAGTACGGAAGCAACTTGTTTCGAGAAAGACTCGCTTAATGAGATTATGGACCGTATCCGGTCGGATTTCCGTATTTCATATTCTGAAGGTGTAAATGCTATTCAAGAAAAGTTCCCATTTGCCACTATTTCGCAAATAGAAGAGTGGATAAACAAAAAATATATAGAGACGAAAATCATAGATGGAAATGAATACATGTTCCGTAAAACTGTTTCAAATCTTGATCGTCTTGTGCCTGAAATGGCGGCTGACAGGCGTGCTGAACAAATCCAGTCGGATGCCGAATATGCTGAATTTGCAAAGGATGCGATTGCTGAAGCAGAGAATGG
>JADIMC010000035.1 GCA_017694955.1 Candidatus Limisoma faecipullorum | reverse complement strand
AACAGGGAAGTTAAGCCCCGCGGCGCCGATGGTACTGGGAGACCGGGAGAGTAGGACACCGCCCCCTTATAGTGGAGGACAGCAGGCAACTGATGCCGCGGTCCTCCACTTTTTTTGTCAGTATGCCCTGCCTTCGGGGAGTATCTTATAACCGAGCAAAGAACTGAATTTGTAACATAGCCACGGGAACAATCCCATAATGATTCCGAATAGTCCCCAGCGCAGACGAAAAAACTTCATATAGTTTGATTGTTCTATCAGCTTCAGTCGTGGCTCCCATTTTTCCACCACTTGGCCGTCGCTTATCCCGGAGCGTATTTCAGCCTTATGCTTGCGTAGGGAATCAGGTTTTACGTGATGGCGAGACATCATTGTGCCACACACATCGAACCATAGTTCTCCCCCGCCGAATTTGGCAGCTATGCGCGATAAGAATTGCCTTACCTGTTCTTCTCGGAAATACATCAGCACTCCTTCTGCCACGAATATGAAATTGCTGTCGGGGTGCGTTTCTTTCAGTTTGTCCATCCATTCTTCGTCGAGGAGCGAGGCCGTGATGTGGCGGTCGGTCTTTGTTTCCGGAATCAGCTTTTTCCGTAAGTCCATCACTTCCGGGAGGTCGAGTTCATAAAATATGGTGTTGCCTCCTATGCGTTGGCAGCGTGTGTCCAATCCGCAACCTATGTTGACGACCACGACGTCTGTATGTGTGGAGATGAATTGCCGCACGGCGTTGTCGAAATACCATCCTCTTACCACGCAACCGACTTTACTAAGCTTCGCTTTGTTGAATTGCGAATAGTCGCAGTCGAATTTTTTTACGAGACTCTCGGCCATATCGTCGCGGATTATGGCTTTTTTCCCGCGACGGCTCTCCTTTGCCCTCATATAGAGCGGTATGAGCAGCGTCTCGGCAATGATGTCGTTGAATTTGTACTTTTCTGTCATACTGTGTTGTGTAATAAAAAATTATATTGTCATATAAAAACCGTGTCTGGAGGGCAGAAACAAACGTTGTTAACAAAACGTTCTAAAAAGCGAGCTCATATTTATTTTATGAGCTCGCTTCATTTGTTAATCTCGTCCTTTCCGCTGTAGTAATTATAAATGTTGCATAGTCCTGTTCCCGACTCTAGTGCGATGACGTGCATTGAGGTATTTCGGAAACCTTTTTTGAGAAAAGAGTTCCGCACTTCGTGCAGTATTGATTTTCTTATGTCGTCTTTTTTGCATTGCATCACGGTGCAAATGTAGCGTTGCTCTGTTCCGTGTGCAATACCGTGAAACAGGTATTTTAATGGTTACTGCTACCTTATTTTGTCTGTCGCTTCTCGATTTTGCCGTCGCTCATCGTGAGCGAGGGAGTGGCTGCTTTTGATGCCGTTTTTTCTTTGATGCGCTGCATAAGCGGTGTGAGCGGACGTTTGCGATAGGGTGAATAGGTTATTGCGCCATCATTACAGGCGGCAGTGCAGTTGAAGCATCCTACGCAACGGCTCATATCGACCGTGTGTTCCGAAATGTTGATGCACGAGGCTTTGCAGACTGCCTCGCAGCGTCGGCAATCAGTACATTTGTCGGTGTCAATCTCGAAATGCCATACCGGATTGCGGCTGCATAGTCCCATAAGAGTTCCCACCGGGCATATGGCATTGCAGTAGAGCCTTCCTTTTAATGCGGCTACGATTGCTATTGCAACAATGGTGAACGCGGCGACTCCGATGCCTATCACACCAGGTATGATAAGTGTTCCGCTTACTGTCTTTGATGTTTCATAGTCGAGCCCGAGAATATGCGATGGCTCAACAGCTGATTGGACAATCCGTGCATATGCGCTGTAAGGGTCTATAGCCGCTGGAATGAACAACAGTCCCAATGCCATACACAATGCTGTTGCAAACAGAATGGCATAACGGAGTGTAGGATTCGGCTTTCCGTAGCGGTAGCACGCTTTCTTTTTTCCGCGAAAGAGCAGTCCGAGCCTGCTGAAAATGTCCTGCACCGAGCCGAGCGGGCAAACCGACGAGCAATAAAGCCTTCCGAATGTAAAAGCGAATACAAGCCAGAAAGCGTCGATGCCGATGCCCATCGACAGTAATGCCGGTACGAATTGCATACGTTCGAGGCGGTGAGCCTCATATGGCAGCACGCCGGAAATGTCGGCAACGAGCAGCGTGAACAGCAGCAGCAACACTACCGATAGCACAATTCGTATTGTTTTCAGTTTCTTCATTAATATTGCAAACTTAGATAAAAATTGCGGATTTCCATACCCGTATGGCGAAGAATTATGGAAAAGGGCCGAAAATGCAAATTTTCGACCCTCAGGAATAAAAGATTAAATTTTGATTAATAGTTCTCGCAACGGAGTTGGAAGTAGGCTTGTGGATGTGCGCATACCGGGCAAACTTTCGGTGCATCCTTACCGATATGGATATGACCGCAATTTATGCATTGCCAAATGCAATCGCCATCGCGCGAGAACACTACTTTATCGTTGATGTTTTTCAACAGTTTGCGATAGCGTTCCTCGTGCTCTTTCTCGATAGCCGCAACACCTTCGAACAGGTTAGCGATACGCTCGAACCCTTCTTCGCGTGCTTCCTTGGCGAATTGTGCGTACATATCCGTCCATTCGTAATTCTCACCGGCAGCAGCATCTGCAAGGTTGGTCATTGTGTCGGGCACTTCGTTGCCGTGGAGCAGTTTGAACCACAGCTTTGCGTGTTCGCGCTCGTTGCCGGCGGTTTCTTCGAAAATCTTGGCTATCTGCACGTATCCGTCTTTCTTTGCCTTCGAAGCGTAGTAGGTGTATTTGTTCGTAGCCTGCGATTCTCCTGCAAAAGCAGCCATAAGGTTGGCTTCTGTTTTTGTTCCTTTCAGTTCTTTCATACCGTACTTATTTTTGGATTTAATTAATGATTTATATTATAACGTTTTTAGAATGTCGAATGTTCAATTTGTATTTGAGCTTACATTCACCAGTGTATTGGAAAATAGTTGCCAGGTCCGCTTTGTTGATAAAAATATAGTCAAATATGCGCATTATGTCTGTAAAAACCTTTAATTTTGTAGTAAGCTCAAAGAAAAATGGACTGCCAGATTGAAATATTCAACGACATTTTCAGCAAAAGAGACAAATTCATACAGTTTGCCTATTATTATCTGTATGACCGTCCTGCGGCAGAGGATATCGTCATGGATTCATTCATATATTGGTGGGAAAACAGAGAAAGCGTAAAAGATGCCGGCAACGTGCAGGCATATGTGCTTACGGTTGTCAAGCACAAGTGTCTTGACTATCTAAAAATGAAGCGTATCCATACTGATACTCACAGCCGTATGTTCGACGATGCTGTATGGGAAATAAATATGTCGATTTCGTCGCTTGAGGCATTCGACCCGTATAAAATAATGACCGAGGAGCTTAAGGATGCTGTGAACGGAGCTTTGTCGAGGCTTCCCGAAAGGACCAGGCGGGTGTTCTTGCTCAGCCGTGTCAACGGTATGACGTATTCTGAGATTTCGGAAAGGGAGAAATTGTCGGTTAAAGCGGTAGAATACCATATTTCGAAAGCTTTGAAGATTCTGCGGGTTGAATTGCGCGAACTTTTGCCTGTTGCGATGCTGGTTTATTCCTTGTGGCACAGCGGGATGTGCTGAATTAAATTTATTTAACATTTTTGACATAGGGACATTGCTCTGCTTATTCGCTATAAAAGCAGATAGCAATCATAACCCTATATGGATAAAGGTATATTATACAGATATTTTTCGCATACAGCTACAGAAGATGAACGTGCGGCAGTGAGGCAATGGGTCGAGTCGTCGCCTGAGAACTTAAAACTGTTCATGCAGGCGCGTTCGATGTTCGATGCCACAGTGCTTCTTGCCGATAACGAGTTTCCTTCCGCTCGGTTGACGGGATTGCGTGTGCGTCGCATTGCGATCAGGTTGTCGAAAATTGCCGCGGTGGCAGTCGTCACTCTGTTGCTGGCTTATTTGGCGAGAACTTATGTATTCCCGGTGGAGATTCCTATGCAGGAGATAACTGTTCCGGCAGGTCAGCAGCTGAATCTGAAGCTTGCCGATGGGTCGGATGTATGGCTTAATTCGAATACCACATTAAGGTATCCGGCAATGTTTACCGGCACAGAGCGTCGTGTGGAAATCGACGGAGAAGGATATTTCAATGTGGCTAAAGATAAGGATAAGCCGTTCAGGGTTATGACAAATGAAGGGATGATCGAGGTGCTGGGCACTACATTCGATGTCGAGGCTTATTCTTCGGAGCACAGTTTCAGCACATCGCTGATTGAGGGAAAGGTGAAGGTAAGCAGGGATGGTAAGGAATACCTGTTGCATCCGGGTCAAAGAGCGCATCTGTCGTCAGACGGAGGATTTGCCATATCGGAAATCGACGATTATGACTCGTTCCGTTGGCGTGAAGGCATAATCAGCCTGAAGGACAATTCGTTCCCGGAAATCATGAAAAAGTTCGAGAAATATTACGGCGTGACAGTCGTTATTGACAGGGATGATTTGCAGGATGTGTCGTATTCCGGCAAATTTTATAAGTCGGATGGGATAGAGTACGCGTTACACGTGCTGAAGCACGATGTGGATTTCAAATTTGAGAGAGAAACAGACAGACGTATTATTCACATAAAATGAAGTTGCCTATGAGAAAATAAACCGAAGCATAAACCATTATTCCATAAAAAAGCCGGCAACCTCCCATATGTGCCGGCTCCGATCCAATAAATGAAATACAGAAACAGGAAGTTTCTGAGTTATCGAATCTTAATAAGTTTACAAAGATATGAATAAAAAAATCAAGGTGAGTTTAAACCCACCTTTAAAATCCATTAACCGAGTATTAAATATGATGAAATTGGCTTGTGTGCTGCTGGTTTTGTTTGCAATGCCAGCCGCCACAGCTGATGGTGCGGAGATAAAGTCTGAAAAAGTGACCATCTCTGTTAAGCAGACAACGGTGCAATCTGTCCTGTCGGAAATAGAACGTCAGACAGGCTACCTGTTCATAGTGAATTCCAATGTCGATACAAAACGTTCCGTCAATATGTCTGCCGTGAACCGTTCGGTCACGGATGTGCTGAACGATATGTTCCGCGGGACAGGCGTGTATTATGCCATAGAGGGCAGGCATATAATATTGTCGAGAAACGAAAAGATGAATTCCGGCACAAGCTCCGGCTCGAATGAAGGGCAGAAGCGCACCGTAAGAGGGCAGATTCTCGATGAGAGCGGCAATCCGCTTATCGGTGCAAATGTGCGTATTGTCGGAGGCAAGGAGGGTGTCATCACTGACCTTTCTGGAAATTACACGCTCAGCGGAGATTTCAATGATAATAGCGTGATTGAAGTTTCATATGTAGGAATGAAGACACGTACTTCGCGCATAGGCAACCGTAGCAAGGTTGACTTTGCACTCAATTCTGATTCGGAAGTGCTCGACGAAGTCGTAGTCGTAGGTTATGGCACACAGAAGAAGGTCAACCTTACGGGTGCTGTCAGCACCGTGGATGTGGAGAAGCAGCTCGAAGCGCGTCCTATCACCGATGTGGCTCGCGGTTTGCAGGGTTCTGTCCCGGGTCTGACGATATATACGGCGACCGGAGAGATGGGCACTGACCCGACAATGAAAATCCGCGGTATGGTGGGGTCCAATCTGGGAAGCACAGCCCCGCTTATTCTTGTGGACAATGTGGAGTGCAACAGTTTGCAAAACATCAATCCGGAAGATATCGAAAGCGTTTCCGTGCTGAAGGATGCCGCGTCTGCATCGATTTATGGTGTGAAGGCCGCGTTCGGTGTAGTGCTCATCACCACGAAGAAAGCGAAGAGAGGGGAAAAATTCTCAATCAACTATAGCAACAACTTCTCGTGGAAGCGTCCTACCGTGACTCCTGAAATAGTGGAGACGTGGGAAGGCGCGGAAATGTCGTGGGCGGCAGGCCTGCGCGCCAATCCTAACCTTTCCGAGCAGACCAACTCCTGTTATCTTAGCTGGAATCTGGAATCCATAGAGAGGATGAAGGAATGGGAACGTGTGTATGGCAATGTTAATCTCAGCCCGGAAATGGTTCTTGGACGAGATTTCGACATCATCGACGGCAAGATGTATTTCTACCGCAGTTTCGATGCTCCGGAAATGTTCATAAAGAAAAATTCCTTCCAGCAGAATCACAACCTGTCGTTGTCGGGCTCGTCGGGAAATACGGCTTACAACCTCAGTCTCGGTTATCTCGGGTCGGAAGGAATCATCAAGGTGAATACCGACCAGTACGACCGTTACAACGTTACGTTTGGCACCAATACCGAGCTTAACAAGCATTTTGAGGTACGGTCGAAGTTGCTTTATACCCGTTACGAGTATGACACTCCTTATAATTTCGGACCGTCGTCAAGCTACGACGAATGGTATTACCTTTACCGCTGGCCGAAGATGATGCCTTATGGCACATATCAGGGGATACCGTTCCACAATGTGGTGACTGAAATCGAGCAGGCAAACAGGAATAATAAGTCAAACAACTATATGCGCATATCTGTCGGCGGTACGGCGCACATTATACCGGGACTTGACTTCGAGGCAGATTATACGTTTACTCATGTCAGCCGCTTTACCGAGACCAACGGAGGACAGGTTGGCGGTTGGAACTTCTGGGGTGGTGCCGGTATGAAGAACGAGATATGGACTGCAGAGACCCACAACAAAGTCGTAAGAGCCACGGATATGAGCGATTTCCACGTGTTGAACGCTCTTTTCCGCTACAATAAGGAATTAGGCAAGCATTCTCTTGGCGCTATTGCCGGTGCGAATATCGAAATGTACCGTTCGTATGGAAATACTTCCGAGCGCCGTGATATGATACTCAACAACCATCCGGAAATATCGCTTACCTCGGGCGACCAATATGCTTCGGCCTACAAGACCCATGAGGCACGTGCCGGTTATTTCCTCCGATTGAACTATGCGTTCAACAATCGTTATCTGCTTGAGCTTAACGGCCGTTTGGACGGCTCTTCCAATTTCCCGGCCGACCAGCAATGGGGATTTTTCCCGTCGGGTTCCGCAGGATGGATTATGAGCGAGGAAAATTTCATGCAGGGACTGAAGCCATGGCTCAGCCATTTGAAGATACGTGGCTCCTATGGCTCGATAGGTAACCAGTCGGTTGGCGCCAACTTGTTCCGCCCGTTGCTTACTCCTACAACAACGACGTGGGTGATAGGCACTACCGGAGAGCGTTCGTTCGGACTGCCGACAGCCATCCGCGACGGATTCACGTGGGAGACAATCACTACTGGCGACATCGGTATCGACATGCGGTTCTTCGACAATCGTCTCGGACTGTCGTTCGACTGGTATAACCGCAGAAATTCAAATATGATTGCCACAGGCGAGACTCTGCCTGCAACTTACGGACAGACACCGCCTTACCGCAACTATGGTGAGCTTAATACACGCGGATGGGAAATCGCACTTGATTTCCGCCACCGTTTCAATAACGGACTGGGCATTTCGGTCAACGCTTATTTGTCCGACGCACGCTCGTTCTACGACAAGCTCAGCACCAATTCCCGCGCTCTCGGCTCGTATGAGGGACGTGAATATGGCGAGATATGGGGATTCGAGACTGACCGTTTCTTCACTGAGGACGATTTCGAGACCGACCCGTCAGGAAAGCTGGTGCTGAAAGAAGGCATACCGTCGCAGAGCTACTATGAAACCAACGGATGGTTCTTCTACGGTCCGGGCGACATCAAGTACAAGGACTTGAACGGTGACGGCAAGATTACGCCGGGCGACAATACCATTGACGATCCGGGCGATAAGAAGATTATCGGAAACTCGTCGCCCCGTTACGAGTATGGAGCACGTCTTGATTTGGATTGGAAAGGCGTTGACCTTGGCATCTTCATTCAGGGTGTGGGCAAGCGTGACTATTGGGGAACAGGTTCAGTCGTGATTCCGGGCTTCAATTATCTTGAAGCATGGTACACCCACCAGCTTGATTACTGGACGCCCGACAACCGCGACGCTTTCTATCCGGCACTGAGCAACACGGGACAATCTAACCAGACGCAGAACTTCCTGCCGCAGACGAAATATTTGCTTAATATGGCATATTGCCGTATCAAGAATATCACGGTAGGTTACACGTTCCCGGAAAAGTGGACACGTAAGGCGAAGATAAGCAAGTTGCGTCTGTATCTGTCGTTGGAGAATGTGTTTGAATTCGACCATCTCGGCGATATTCCAATTGACCCGGAAACTCGCACATCAACGGGCGACGGCGACTATATCGGGCGTTCGTATCCGTATTCGCGCAATACTTCATTCGGATTGCAAGTAACGTTCTAACCCATTAAAAAATGAATAGTATGAAAAGATTAAAGATAATGGCATCGACTTTACTGATGCTCTCCGCAATATCATTCACATCCTGTACGGATTATTTCGAACGTCCGCCATTCGATTCGTTGGAAGACTCTGAATATTGGCAGACAGAAGAGCATTGCCGCACATATTCCTATGGTTTCTATCCGACATTTTTCAACGGTTACGGGACATCGGGGCTTATCGGCGGCAGCTCTTTCGGCAATGGCGACACTTTCAACGACGACATTGCGTGGAACGTGCAGGGCGAGTTTACCCCAATCCGTGTTCCGGATTCTGATTCCGGTTGGGATTTTGGCGTGATACGCAAGGCTAATTATATGATTGAAAAGGTTCAGACTGTTCCTGGCCTTTCTGAAGAGGCCCTTAATCATTGGCTTGGCATAGGGCGGTTTTTCCGTGGAATGCAATATGCCAATATGGTGTTCGGCTACGGGGATGTGCCTTGGTACGACGCTCGTCTTGACGCATCCGACCGCGATGCAATGTTCAAGGACCGTGACCCTCGTACGGAAGTTGACAGGAAAATTATGGAAGATTTCCAATTTGCGATGGATAATGTGCGCACCAACGACGGCGACTTGGTAATCAACCGCTATGTGGTTGCGGCCATGGTTTCACGTCTTGCATTGCGTGAAGGCACTTTCCTGAAATATCACAATATCGACGCGGCTCTCGGCAATGAGATGATAAAGATGTCTCGCGAAGCGGCGTTGATAGTGATGCAGTCGGGATTGTTCTCCGTCTCTCCGGACTATAACGCACTTTTCTCGTCCGACGATCTGGCAGGGAATCCTGAGGTGATCTTCTACAGGAAATATCTTGGAGGTACGCTCACCCACTGTGTGCTGACCTACAACAACGCAGAGGCACAGACTGGTGCCAACCGGGCGTTGCTTGAATCGTACCTGACTGATGACGGTCTGCCGGTACATCTTGACGCAAATTGGGATCCGCAGACAGCTGATGAGTTTTTTGCCGGCCGTGACCCGCGCCTGACGGAGACATTCCGCACGAAATACTATGTGCGCGGAGAAGATTGCACACCGTTCAACTATTCAACTTCCGGATATTCGATGTGCAAGTTCATGGACGACACGCAAGCCACGAGTGAAGACCAGAAATACCGTGGGCAGAACAACGAGACGGATTGCCCGTTGCTGCGCTATTCGGAAGTGCTACTCAACTATGCCGAGGCTTGCTACGAATTGGGAGAGTTGTCGCAGTCGGATCTGGACGCTTCCATCAATCTCATACGCCGCCGCAACGGTATGTCGATTCCCGATTTGCAGATGCTTGGCAACCAGCCGGGAGTTAACGGCACAGCCTATGACGACCCGAAACGCGACCCTGACGTGCCTGCAATGCTTTGGGAAATACGTCGTGAGCGTCGTGTCGAGATGTGCTTCGAGGGTTTGCGTTATAGCGACCTGAAGAGGTGGAAGAAGCTCGACTATATGTGCAACGAGACTAATCCTGACATCCGCTATGGCGCATATATCCGCTACAGCGACTATCCGAAGGCCAACCGCACGGAGGTCTATATTGACGGCGGCGCGGAGGAGGGTTTCATATTGTGCAACCGTGGCACTGCCCGCAAGGCTCCTGAGGCAAAGAATTATGTGAAGCCGATACCGAAGGATCAGATACAATTGTATGAGGACAACGGCTATAAGCTGACTCAGACTAAAGAGTGGATGGATGAAGAATAAACATTTAGAATTTTACAGATATGATGAAATTGATTTATAAGACAATATGCATCTCCTGCCTGATGCTCTTCGTGACGGCTTGCGAAGAAGAGCCGTTTGTTGACAATCCGTCGGGTGAGGTGTTCATATACAGCCTCAATGTGACTAACGGAGGTCTTACAGGGACGGAAACCTATGCCGGAACAGTTGACGAGGCATCGAAGACCGTGGCTTTCAATATCCCTGCCGAGACGGATATCGAGGCGCTGAAAGTGAGTGGCAAGCTTTCCCTCGGAGCAAAGCTTGACAAGGAAGCTTATGATGTGACGTCGGGTTCCGCAGAAATAAGGGTGCTCAATGGCGAGAATGTAGGGGTATATACTCTTAACGTTACGCTTCAGGCTCCGAAGGAGACACCATTGCTCAGCAAAGTGGTGGTTAAGGGTTCTGACGGTCAGCAGAAGGACGCTTTTATCAGTGAGATTGACAAGACGGTGTATCTTGGCGTGGAAGGAGCGCAGACAGTGGAAATTGTGGAGATAGTGTGTATGCCGAAGCGTACGGTTGTCACACTTACCGAAGGAAGCAACAATGTGGTTTCAGCCGACAATCCCGGTAAGATTCTGATGGATTTCGAGGGATTGAAGAGCGAGTATAGATTGTCGTTCGAGGGCGAGCCTGTATTTGGCGCAGATTTCACTCTCGGTACGGTCTATGACTATTCGCTGAATCCGCTCGGTGCTGACATTTATGCTGATTTTGCGGCAGAAAATACCCGTAGCGTTGATTTTGACGGCAAGAATTTGCTGATTGTTTCGCGTGAAGGCGGTACATTCCCGAAACTTTTAAGCTTCGAGAGCATAAAGGCGGGTTCTCCGGTTGAGACTGTGCTCAATACTACCGGCATAGCAGGCGGAACATATACAATCAGTGCAGGCCGCTTGGCTCAAGGACACGTCTATATAAGCAACCTTACCACAGGTGTGGCAGCCGGTGACGGAACAGCCCTTAAGGTTTACCATTGGGCAGATGCAAATTCTGTTCCTGAAGTGATATTCACATTTGATGGCGAGGCTTCGAATGTCGCAATGGGCGGTGTGCGTCTTGGCGACAATCTTTCTGTAAATCTTGACGAGGCAGGAAACGGCACGATGTATTTCGTCACGCAGGACGGGACACAGGTTTTGCGATGTGACGTTACCGGATTCACCAATGTGTCGAATCCTACGCAGATCACACCATCCGTAACTGCTCCTTATTATGCGGCAGTCAACCAGGTCGGCACAGGCAATGAGTACGTATATACGAGCACGCAGGCTCCGATAGTGCTTGTTGACCGTGATTTCAACGAATTGTTCAAGCTCGACATTGCGGCTATACCGTCGCCTGGGACAGACGCGAGAATCATAACTTATGATTCCGAACGCTATCTTGTGATGACTTCAGGCAAGGCCGCTTTCATAGGCAGCACAGAACCGCAGACTTTGTATGTTTACGATCTTTCTGCCGGAGCCAACACGGCATTGGCGTTGTCGAATTTTGCGGCAAGTGAGCGTAAGCCGTTGTTCTCCTATTCGCTTGATGGTCCTAACTGTTCCGCGCCTTCTGCCAATACCGGATGGGGTGTGAGCGATGAGGGAAGCCTGTTGCTTATGGGTGCTGCCACCAAGTCGGGATTTGCAGTTATAGAGTTCCCGGAGAAACAATAAAAAGCCGTTTTAGCGGCAAGTTAAAGGTCTTAGGTCGAGGGTCAATCAAATAGGTTTGACCCTCTGCCTCCCGACCTGCAACCATACAAAAATAACCTGACATAAAATTATAGAGTATGAAAAGTCTGAAATTATTAATATCGATATTTTTAGTCTGCCCATTATTTGCAGTAGCGCAGACTGTTGAAGTGAAGTCGTTGCAGAAGGTTGATTTGCCACAGCCGGCATTTCATCCGGTGCTGACAGACGGTGGAAGTAAGATGCTTACTACAGCTGCCGATTATTCAGGATTGCAGGAAGTGGATTTGTCAACCGGAAAAATAACTGTCATTTCAAAAGAAGAGAAAGCCGGTTACAATCTGCAGAGCTCGAAAGACAAGAAAATAAGGGAGAAGATTCAGGCTCAGCCGGTATATGCCGTTTCCGAGAATCTGAAGATTTCGATATATGGAAAAGGAGGGAAACGTGTCCTGACGCCTAATGGAGATGATTGCCGTTATATCTGGCCGTCGGTATCGCCTGACGGCACGAAGCTCCTTTATACGGTCTCCGGTAAAGGCACTTATGTTTGCGGCATTGACGGGTCGAATCCTGTGGCATTGGGCATTCTTCGTGCTCCTGAATGGGTTGACAATGAATGGGTAGTCGGAATGAATAACGTATCGACCAACCGTATTGTGAAGTCATCTGTCGATATTGTCAAGGCTGACGGAAGTTGCCGTCAGACGCTTACACCGGAGTCGATAGTCGCTACTTATCCTTCTGCGGCAGGAAGCAGGGTGGCTTTTTGCACGGAAAGCGGTGATGTCTATGTGATGGAAATAAGTATTAACAAGTAAAAGAAATTGTGATATGAGAAAATATATATTGCCGATATTGGGACTTTCATTGGCATTTTCGCCTATGATTGAGGCAAAGGATTTGTCGGGAGTGAAGATTTATATCAATCCTGGGCATGGCGGCTACAATATGACTGCCGAGAAAAACGACCGTAATATTCCTACGATACCATTCGAACCGCTGGACGAGAACGGTTTCTGGGAATCGTCGTGCAACCTTGTGAAAGGTCTGGAGTTGCAACGTCTGTTGACAGAATCTGGCGCTACGGTGATGATGTCGCGCACGCAGAACCGCGATGAGGACGACAAGGATTTGAGCGAAATAGCCGAGGAAGCCAATTCGTTTGGCGCTGATGCCTTCATTTCAGTGCACAGCAATGCTCTTGGCTCGAATAATGGCACCAACTATCTGCTTTGTCTGTACAAAGGAGTGGCAGGCGGCGCTGCGGGGGAAGCTGCAAAGCCTGTTGACAAGGAGATGGCAGATATGGCATGGGATTATCTGTATGATAACAATATTACGGTGTGGACAGGAAATTTTTCCCCGGATAATCCTTGCATAAAGGACGATTACCATTTCTTGGGGTATTATTTGGGCGTGATGAACCCGCTTACTGTGCCAGGATTTCTGGTGGAAGGGTCATTCCATGACTATGAACCGGAAACCCATCGTCTGCTTAACGATGACTATGCGGAGTTGACAGCAGTATGTCTGCATCGTTTCTTCTGCGATTATTTCGGGGCTGAAAAGCCGGGAACAGGTGTGATAGCCGGCTCGGTAAAGGACAGCCAGAGAGTGATGACACACCAGAGATTCAATAATTATGTGAAAAAGTCGCACGACCAATACCAGCCGCTCAATGGTGCAGAAGTGACGCTTATGGACGCATCCGGCAATACGCTTGACACTTATACCACCGACCAGTATTATAATGGCGTGTATGTGTTCCGCGACCTTGTGCCGGGAAGCTATAAGGTAAGGATGGAGGCCGACGGTTATGTCACGCAAGAAAAGGATGTGACGGTAGAGGCTGACAAGACAACGAGTTTCTATACATTGCTCGAGGATCCGAATTACATTCCTCCGGCAAAAGTAGAGGGCAAGCCTAATATTTATGCTTCCGGTTTGAAAGCTACGCAAAAGGGTAGCGGCATATATAATGTGGAGTTCACTTTGAATGCCGATGCCGATAATGTGGAGATAACCGTTTATGACGGAGATAGAGAAATCACGGCTGTGCCGTTGGGCGCTCGTGACAAAGGCGTGAACGACGCCGATATCGACTTGTCGGGAGTTGATGGAGAGGATTTCGATTGGACAGTGACGGCAAGTGCCGCTGCTACCACGGCAGAACAGCCGCTGAAATTCACCGACAGCGATGAGAACATAATGTCGTTCAAGGAGGCACGAGGAATAGCTGTTGACAATAGTATGGAGAGTCCGTATTTCGGTCGTGTGTATGTGTCGGAATCGGCAGGCGGCGCAATAGAGGGATTCCGTACTACTACCGACGGGATTTATGTTTTGGACGCAACCTTGTCGGATGTCACAGGTCAAGGCGACAAGGCGTATGCCGGTAATGTCGATTGGTCGAATTCCTCCAGCCCGATGAGGTTGTTTGTCGCAGACGACGGCACGGTGTATATCACTGACTGGAGCGATGGTCATTCTGGCGTTTGGATGATGGATCCCGCAGCTCCGGCAGGCAATTTCAACCCGGTTTTTGCTGAAGGTGTGCGTGATGCCTCCGGTTTGATGTCGGTTGGTGGCGTTGCCGTTCACGGCTCGATTTCCTCCTGCTATGTGGAAGGCACAGATGAAAACACGGTGCTTTATACTTTCGATGAGGATTATGCCGGCGACGGTGTGGTGAATAAGATGACTTTGTTGCGTTATGACATTGGCAATCTGGAGAATCCTTGGGGACAGGCTCCTTCGGCAGTAGTGTTCGACAACACCGATTTGTTGCAGCAGAACGGCAATTCGGTGATTTATCCGGATAATAACAGCGGATGGTGGATTTCGCAATACCGCTATACGGATAACGCCACGATTCCTTCGCTCATCCACGTGGACGCTGAAGGCGCTGTCGATTTCAATTCCGGGAATACCGGACTGATAGGCACTTCGCAGCAGGGCGCGATGGCAATCAACGAGGATGGCACCCTTCTGGCTATGGGCTGCGCTGATGAAGTGAAGATTTTTGAAATAAGCTACGGGGATGCGTCTCCTTCGCTTACACAGCTGTGGTCTATCGCTCCGGCTCTTGGAAGTAATTCGTATTCGTTGGCATTCGATTGCGCCGATAATGTGTATCTTGCATCCGGATTGAGCTGTGGTATCGGTGCGTGGGCTATTCCAAAGGACAATAATTCCTTTACGACTAAAGCACCGGCTGATATGCGGCTTGGCACCGGCTTGGGCTCTGTGGGCAAAGTTGAGGCTGCAGACGTGAATGTTGTTGTGCAATCTGGTCAGATGTATATTTCTTCGTCTGTGCCGGTCGATGATGTAAAGGTGTTCGGTGTGTCGGGTATTGTGATGTATGAAGAATCCGGTATTGAAGCGAATTCGCTGACAATCGATGTCTCAGAATGGTCGAAAGGCATATATTTCGTACTTGCAGGAAATAAATTGACAAAGATAATAAGATGATTGTGAGAAACATAGCAGGACTATTGGTGTGCTTGCTTGCATTATGCAGCTGCAAGGACGCTTCTTCAGAAAATCCGCCGCAGCCGGAGATTGATGGAATAAGTATGCCCCGCAAGGAAATGCGTGGAGTATGGGTGGCCACTGTTGACCGTATGGATTGGCCGCGCAACACGGCAAGTGCGGAAGTGCAGAAACAGGAATTCATAGAATACCTTGACTTGTTCGAGCAGTACAATGTGAATGCCGTGGTGATGCAGGTGCGCCCTATGGCCGATGCGTTCTACGATTCCCCGTTGGAGCCGTGGAGCCAGTACATCACCGGCACGCAGGGGAAGAATCCCGGATATGATGTGCTGCAATTTATGATTGAGGAGACCCACAAGCGTGGAATGGAATTCCATGCGTGGCTTAATCCTTACAGGATTTCGAATAATGTCAATACGTTTCGTCCGGCAGCCGATCATATCTACAATAAGCATCCGGAGTGGACTATGACTTATGGGAATCTTCTGATATTCCGTCCGGCGCTTCCTGAAGTAAGGCAGTTTCTTGTGAATGTGATTGACGATCTGATAACGAAGTACGATGTTGACGGAATTCATTTTGACGATTATTTTTATCCTTATCCGGCATCCGGTGTTGAGTTGGACGACCAGCAGGATTTTATGGAGTATGGAAAGGAGTTCGACAACATCGAGGACTTCCGCCGCGACAATGTGAACAAAGCTATCGAGGCTGTCCACAATCTTATCGTGGAAAAGCGTCCTGACGTGGTGTTCAGCATCAGTCCATACGGTGTGTGGCGCAACAAGGCCGACGACCCTGACGGCTCCGACTCATCGAGCAGCATCACCAATTATGACGACCTTTATGCCGACATACGCCTCTGGTGTGAGAAAGGCTGGATTGACATGGTTGTGCCGCAGCTTTATGCCAGCACGGAGAATATCGCTATGAATTTCATCAAGATGACTGACTGGTGGGCGAATAATTCGTTTGATTGTCCAGTCGTGATAGGACATGGGGTGTATAAGTTCGGCAACCCTGCCGAAGGCGAGATTTTTATGGACCCTGTGCAACTTGAAACGCAATTCTTCTATGCGCGGCGCGAGGCGAATGTCGATGGCAGCTTTATTTTCAATGCGAGTGTGTTCAAGAATAACAAAATCGGCATTCTTGACAACCTCGGGAAAGTGTATGCTGACAAGGCTTTGATTCCGTTTATGGGCAGGGAGACTGCGCCTGAGCCGAAGCCGGTGGGCAATCTTGCGGCAAGTGGCAAATCGCTGTCGTGGGAAAGCCAGGGAGAAGGCATCCGATATGTAGTTTATAAAATCAATGACAAGGAAGCGAAGATTGCCGATGTGGTGGATACCAACAGCTATGTTTGCGTGGAGCCAGGTGATTATGCCGTTTCCGCATTGAACGATGACAATGCAGAAAGCAATATATCGAGTGTTTTAACAATAAAGTAAAGCGTTAATTAACAAGCTGTTTCTTTAAGATTGTTTTGGTTTAGTGTAAGCTCGTTGTGGGTCGGGTGTCGCATACCGGTTGTTCCGGCTGGCGTCCGGCCCGCTTCATTTTAGTAAGGCAATGCCTCTGAATTGCTGCGCCACGCTACAACTTTGCCGTGGCTTGTGGACAGTGGATTTTTTATTAATTCCGAAAGATTTGTTTGCAAATCTCTTTCTATCATAGCTGCATTGAGTTTTGTAAATTTACGATTGAAAATAAATTTGCAGATTTTGCGAGGAGTTTTTTCAGTGCTGAGTTAAGGTTTCTCACAGAGTGCCTTGCTCGATGCGGGTGCAGATGCGTTCGAGCATGGCGTCGTTCTCGTCGGTGTCGGGTTTCCAGTCGGCTTTCAGGTTGACGCTGAATATCCGTCCGAATGCTTGCCAGAACGTGGCGCGGAATCCGCCGAGGAAAGCCTTGATTATTCCGTAGGAGGATTGGTTGGTCTCGCGGTAGATCAGCTTTACAAGCACGCGTGCCTGACGGCGCGAGAATCGTTTCAGTTCGGGCTTGTATTGGTTGAACACTTCCTTTTCCATCCGTTTCAGATGGTCTTCGCGTTCTTCCTTAGTCGGGAGGGTTTCTATATACTCGTAGGTCTCGATAAGAGTGGCGGCTATGAGTTTGGCGTAGGGCAGGGCTTTTTTCACGTCGCGCACTGTGCGCCAGTAGAATTGTTCCTGCTTTTTGTTCTTGAACACTTCCGGCGGGAAGCAGGTGATGGGATTGAGCACGAGCATCAGCGTGCTGTCGCTTTCCTCTGTCTGGAAATAGTAGTAGCCTTTATACACCTTCTGGCGCACTGACGGCAGCTCTTCCGGGGAGTCTTGTCCGTAGGCTGTTGCCGCACAGATAAGTATCAATATGTATAAAAGCCGCTTCATACCGTTGAAATAGAATGCAAATATATACGCAAAAGTATTGATTCTTTTTCCTTTGCGTGATAATTAACAAAAAATAAGTGCCGGCTGTTCATTCGTATGCCGCCACGCTTAGCAGTTTGTGACCAGCTCGGCAAAAAAGGCATTTGCGAGGATTGCAGTATTCGTTGCGTACTTGTATCACGGCTTGTGAGGCGAGCGCATTGTCGATTTTCATACCGGCGTTGAGGAATAATGCCGTGATGCGGTTGTTTTCCGGTTTCAACTGCTCGAGGATGGCAATGGCGCTTTCCACACGGCTGTAGTCGTCGGTGGCAGTGCCGTAGGCATAGTAGAGCGGGACTACGGTGTTGATGAGAATCACGTCGATGGAGCTGCGGCTGATGGCTTGCGACGCATCGGGTGCTACGGCTTCTCCGGCAAAGGTGTAATGGTTTGCCCAGTAGCCTGTCAGCGACACGGCAAACAGACTGCGCAGCTTGTCGATGTCGCCATTGGCATCAAGAAGGTTGGCCATCAGGCGGAAGCCTCCTTCCACATATCGTGCGAGCATGGCAATGCGCCGGCTCGGGAAATTCTGCGGACGCATGCGGAACGATTTCCATATAAGACCTTCGGGCTGGCGCAGAGAGAATTTGTTTTTCAGGAACGAATATTCGCGGCAAAGCTGTTGGTAATAGCGGTTGTCGGCATATTTCTGCGGACTGTCGAGCATTCCGGCTTGTCCGAAAAACAGGGCTTCTATTTGCGTGAGCGAGTCGGAATGCTTATGCAACAATTGCAACGGCAGGCTTTTTGCGAGCCGCTCGAAAGCATCGTTGTTGGTGCCGAAGCCTATGGTGCGCGCGAAAGTGACGTAGCATGCCGCTTCCCAATTTCCGTTGTAGAGCGTGAGCAGTTGGCTGATGCGTTCCGATTTCGCCTGAAGTCTCTCGAAAGCCATTGCCTCTATCCATTCGGCTGATTCTAATGGCGAGAATTCGGCAATCACTTTCTTGCACGGCAGTTCCGTCTTTCCGTCAACCAATGCGGCATAACGCTCCGTAAAATGCGGTGAGCATTGCATCACCATCTGCGGTATGCGCTCGCCGTTGGAGCGGAAAACTGGAGCGTCGTCCTTATCTACCACGTGCAGGATTACCGAGTCGTAGGCCGTGTCCTTGTCGTGCCCGTGCCGTTTCCAGTCGGAGGCGCGGTAGTGTATCTCCACGTTGCCCGCCCATAAGTATCCGTCGATTTCTATCTTGGCGTTGAAGAAATCAGGTCCGGCATCGTCGTTGCGCAATCCGGGGTCGATTACACGGATTTTCTTTCCGTCGTTGGTTGCCATACCCGCCGGATTCCACAGGCGGTGTTCCCACACATACTGCATTAGCTTTTCCATAAGGATTGGAATTATTCTATTATGATGCCGTCGATAGGCGACAGGCTCTCAGGTATGTTGTGTTCCGGATGGAAACGAACAGGCAATGTGTACCATACATTGACCGGTACTCCGTTCATTCGTCCGGGTATGAATTTCGGAAGAGATTTGACTACGCGCACAGCCTCTTCGTCGAACATCGGATGCAAGTGTCTGACTACTTTTACATCTCCGACTTCTCCTGTTTTAGTCACTACAAATTGTACGATTACTTGCCCGTCAACGCATTCGTCCGTTTCAGGGTATTTGATGTTCTCGGATATGTATTTCATCAGTTTTGAATCGCCGCCGGGGAATTGCGGCATCTGCTCGACAGCGGTAAATACTTTGTCGCTGCTTGTGCCGAAGTTTTGCGCAAGCGCGCTGCCGGTGCAAAGCGTCAGCGTCAGGAGCAGGAAAATCATTGTCCGTTTCATAGTGGTAAATTTTAAGTGCCTGTCACAAAGATAGTATCTTTTGATAATATACGCTGCATCTTGGCATAATAAAATCAAGCAAACTTGATTGTTCTGCACTCGATTTGCAGTATCTTTGCAGCGGCTTTAAAGGTTACGCGATATGAAGAGTAAAAATGCCGTTCTTGTCGAGGCTGACGAGGAGGCGCAGCAGCGTGCCGCCCGTGCCAAGAAGGTGACGTGGGTGGGGTTTGTTGTCAATGCAGTATTGTCGTTGGCAAAGGTGATAGCCGGGATTGTCGGACATTCCGGCGCAATGATAGCTGATGGAGTGCACTCCATTTCCGATTTTATAACCGATATTATTGTGCTTGTTTTCATCGGAGTTTCCTCGCGTGGGGAGAACGAAAGTTTTCGCTACGGGCATGGCAAGTTCGAGACTTTTGCCACGATGCTTATCAGCTTTGCGCTGATGGTGGTTGCGGTGGGGCTGTTCGTGTCGAGCGCTTCGTCGATATGGGATGCGGTCAACGGTAAGGTGCTTCCCGAGCCGGGAATGATAGCTTTTGTGATGGCGATTGTGTCCATTGCCACTAAAGAATGGCTCTTTCAATACACGCGCATCGCCGGCGAGCAAATCAACAGTACGGCACTGGTGGCCAACGCATGGCATCACCGCAGCGACGCTTTTTCAAGCATAGCGGTGCTTGTAGGTATAGGCTGTGCCATGTTCTTGGGGGAGGGATGGCGCATCCTCGACCCTGTGGCAGCGTTGATAGTCAGCGTGTTTATCTTTATGGTAGGGTGGCGTCTTGCGGCACCGTCTGTGAAGGAACTGCTTGAAGTGTCGTTGCCTGATGCTGTCAATGCTGAAATAGGCGAGGTTATTCACGGTGTGGATGGCGTGCGTGCGTTTCACCATCTGCGCACGCGCAAGAACGGTAATATCTATATAATGGATTTCCACATCAAGGTTGACCCGTCGCTCACAATCGTCGAGGCCCACGACATCGCCAACAACGTGGAGCTTGCCTTGAAGGAAAAATACGGGCGGTCGGCCATCGTCAACATCCATATCGAGCCCTACAAAGGCTGATAAATGCGATATTAAGAACTTTCAATTAGCAGGCTTTTCATTAGTGACATTAATGATAACCTATTATTATGCTGTACGGACATAATGTTTTTGCAGCATAATACAAAATTTTGAACAATATTTTTATTCTTATCCTGCTCGTTTAAGGATACTATAATACTGACTGGGGAAAAGAACAGACCACGCAGCCATTGCTGGCATATATGTCCGTTGTGTTGCTTATGGGTGTTGGCGAGCTTGCCTATGTCGTCGTGGATGAAGTCCGTTTGTTGAATGATATGGAGAAACTTTGATTGTTTTTCAGGTTTTCTTCAGAATCTATTCGTATATTTGTCAAAAACGGATGATATGAAGATACTTGTTGTGGAGGACGAGAGGCAGTTGAGGGAGGTGGTCAGGGAGTCGCTGCAGAAGGATCGTTTCGTGGTGGAGACAGCAGCCGACGTTTCATCGGCTATCGGGAAGCTGGAGGCGTATTCCTACGACTGCGTGCTGCTCGACATCATGCTGCCTGACGGCAACGGATTGGACATCCTTAGAAAAATCAAGGATGAAGGACGCGGTGAAAGCGTGATAATCATTTCTGCGAAAGATGCTATCGACGACAAGATAAGCGGTCTCGACCTCGGAGCCGACGACTATCTTGCCAAACCTTTCCATCTCGCCGAGCTGTCGGCTCGCATACGCAGCGTGGCGCGGCGGCGCAATCACGGCGGTGACACGACAGTAAGGATAGGCAATCTTGAAATCCGTCCCGACACGCGCGAGGTGTCGGCTGCCGGTCGGTTGCTCGATTTGAGCCGTAAGGAATACGACATACTGGAATATTTCGTCAACCGCCGCGGGAGGCTTATCAATAAATTGACGCTTGCCGAATCGGTCTGGGGCGACCATATCGATATGGCCGATAATTTCGACTTCATATATGCGCACATCAAGAATCTACGAAAGAAGTTGAACGATGCGGGCGCGGGAGTAGAAATAAAGTCGGTTTACGGGTTGGGTTATAAAATGGAAGAGCAGGCAGAGGAATGAAGCTGATTTACAAAGTCATATTGCGTGCTTCGGTGGGAATGGCAGTCATAATGGTTTGCTGGGCTGTGCTTTTCTATTTCGGGATGACTAAGGTCATCAATGATGAAATCGACGATATGCTTTCCGAATTCTCGGAACAGCTAATCGTGCGCTTTCTTAGCGGCGAGCCTGTTCCCTTGTCGGCCGATGATGTGACCGGACAGTATGAGCTGTTGAAGATATCGGAGGAAGTAGCTGACGAATTGCCGCAAGTCCGCTTCGAGGACAAGGTGATGTATATCTACCGTATCGACGACCACGTGGCATCACGTGTGATGAAAACCATATTCTACGACCGTGACGGTCAATATTACCAGCTTACAGCCGCTACTCCTTCGTTTGAGAAGGAGGACATAGGAGAATCACTTGTGTGGTGGACGATTGCTTTGTATGCATTGATGATGGTCGTTTCGATAGTGATTTATGTGACGGTGTTCTACCGTTGCATGAGGCCTTTCTATGTGCTTATCGGATGGCTTGACGCTTATAAGATAGGCCAGGCTAACAGGCCGCTTGTCAATCCCACCGACATAACGGAATTCGCAAGACTGAATGATGTGGCGGTGCGGACGATGCGCCGCAACGAACAGATTTACGAGCAGCAGCGGCAGTTCACAGGCAATGCCTCGCACGAATTACAGACACCGATTGCCATATGCATCAACCGGATGGAAATGCTTATGGAGGACGAGACGCTCAGCCCGCAGCAGATGGCGGCGGCGGCGAAGGTGCTTGATTCGCTCGGTAATTTGCAGAAGCTCAACAAGTCGATGCTGCTGCTTTCGCGGATTGACAGCGGACAATTTCCGGAGACGGAGAAGAATTTGTCGTTCCGCGGCATAATCGATGGGATGATAGACGATTACCAGTCCATATATTCTCATAAGGGAATTGTTCTGGAATACCCGGATGGAGACGATTTCCATTGCGATATCAACCGGCAGCTTGCCGCCACGCTTGTGGCTAATCTGTTGAAAAACGCGTTTGTGCACAGCGACGGCGGAAAAATCATCATATCGTTGAGCGAGGATTGTTTCAGCATATCCAACGGACCGGCAGACGAGCCGTTGGATGCCGAGACAGTCTTCCAGCGCTTTGCGCAGGGCAAGCACCGCCGTAACGAGTCGAGCGGCCTGGGGCTTGCTATCGTTAAGTCGATTTGCGGCCAGTTCGGGCTGTCTGTAAGGTACGGTTTCTCCGGCGGTTTCCACACGTTCTCGGTAAGGAAAATAAAGTGAGACATAGATGTACGGGCGTTTAGATGCTTTAGCCGTTATGAAAATGACTAAAATTAACGGCTTTTAAGTGACGGTTTTGCTTGCAAACAGCGGCAAGTGACTATCTTTGCAAGTTGTTAAGCAAGACAAACATTATCTTACGGATGAAAAAATACAATCTTTTGAACAACTCGATAGGCTGGTTGATGTTCGCGATTGCGGCATTCACCTATCTGATGACTATCGAGCCGACCGCAAGTTTTTGGGATTGCGGCGAGTTTATATCTCAGGGCTATAAATTGGAGGTGGGGCATCCGCCCGGCAACCCGATATTCATGCTTGCCGCCCGGTTTTTCATTAATTTTTCGTCTGACCCATCAACAGTGGCCGTTTGTGTCAATGTGATGTCGGCGTTGCTTAGTGCGGCTACTATTCTGTTGCTGTTCTGGACTATAACGCATCTTGTCCGCCGGTTGTTGGTGAAGGACGATGCTGATGAATTCTCGTGGCAGCAGTTTGCCATAATTTTTGGCAGCGGTGTAGCAGGCGCGCTTGCCTACACATGGAGCGACACTTTCTGGTTCTCGGCTGTAGAGGGCGAGGTTTATGCGTTCTCGTCGTTCTGTACGGCTTTGATTTTCTGGCTTATCCTGAAATGGGAGAATCGTTGCGACAATCCGCATTCCGACCGCTATCTGATAGCCATTGCCTATACTATCGGCGTGTCGATAGCCGTCCACTTGCTTAATTTGCTGTGTATTCCGGCGATTGTACTCGTGATATATTATCGTAAGTTTAAGAATATCAATGCCAAAGGCTCGTTGTTGGCATTGTGCGTCTCGTTTGCGATAATCGTGCTTATTCTTTATGGATTGGTTCCGGGATTCGTCGAGATTGCCCAGTATTTCGAGCTGATGTTTGTCAACGGAATGGGATTCAGCTTCAACTCGGGAGTGCTTGCGTACGTCATAATTCTGTCGTTGCTTTTCATATGGTCCATTTATGAGTTCAACCGCCAGAAGAGTGTAAACGCTATGAAGATGTCGTTCTTCCTCTGCATCGTGGCGTCCGGTATGTTCTTTATCGGTGACGGTGTGTGGATTGCGATTGTTCTGACCATTGCTTTGGCTCTTTATTTGTTCCGTTTCTGCAAAAAGTTGCCAGTGCGCATATTATACAATACTGTGCTGAGTGTTGCTGTGATATTTGTGGGTTATTCATCGTATGCGCTGATTCTTATCCGTTCCAATGCACAGACTCCGATGGACCAGAACTCGCCTGATAACGTGTTTGCTCTTGCCGACTATCTCGGCCGTGAGCAATATGGCAAGACGCCTTTGCTCTACGGACCTGTCTATAGTGCTCCTATCCTTTATGAAATGAAAGGGGACTCGCAGTTGCCTGTCAAGAAATTCGGTAAGCCGATTTACAGAAAAGAAGTAAAGCAGAATCCAGACGATCCTGACCGTTATAAGATGATTGGCAGGAATTATGATTACGAGTTCTCGCCAGAAATGAATATGCTGTTCCCTCGTCTCTATTCTTCATCGTCGGCCAATGACTACAGCGACTGGCTCGGAGGAATAAAGGGCAATCAGGTCGATGCGACTGTGCTTGTCGATGAGAACGGGAATAAGATATACAGTGAATTGAAGACCAAGCCTACTTTCGGCGAGAATCTGCGCTATTTCTTCAGCTACCAGTTAAACTTTATGTACTGGCGCTATTTTATGTGGAATTTCGCCGGACGGCAGAACGACATACAGGGTCAGGGTGAAATCACCCACGGTAACTGGATAAGCGGCATACCGTTCATCGACAATCCGCGTCTTGGCGACCAGTCGCTTCTGCCTGACGACTATGGCAAAGGCAACGCAGGGCATAATGTGTTCTATATGCTTCCGCTGCTGCTTGGCATAATCGGCTTGCTGTGGCAAGCATACAAGGGCAAGCGCGGTATAGAGCAATTCTGGGTTGTGTTCTTCCTGTTCTTTATGACAGGCATTGCCATTGTGCTTTATCTGAATCAGACACCGGGACAGCCGCGTGAGCGCGATTATGCGTATGCCGGTTCGTTCTATGCGTTTGCAATCTGGATTGGTATGGGTGTTGCCGGATTGTGGAGGTTGCTGTGCGTGGCTCATAAGAAGATGAGCGAGAACAAGAAGCCGGAAGAGAAGAAGGATTTGAACAACGTGTTCATCGCCATCTCCGTGCTTGTGGGGCTTGCCGTTCCGTTGCAGATGGTCAGCCAGACGTGGGACGATCACGACCGCTCCGGACGCTATGCAGCCCGTGACTTCGGTATGAATTACCTGTCGAGCGTGGGAGAGAACGGTATAATATTCACCAATGGCGACAATGACACATTCCCGCTATGGTATGCCCAGGAGGTGGAAGGGTGGCGTACGGATGTGCGCGTGGTCAATCTTTCGTACCTGTCAACCGACTGGTATATCAATCAGATGCGCCGTCCGTACTACGAGTCGGAGGCATTGCCGATGATTGCGCCTAAGGACGCTTTCGCTTACGACCAGCGGCAATTCAACTATTTCATTAATCCAGATACTGCGATGATGGTGCCGGTAGATAAGGCTCTTTCGGAATTCTATTCTGATAAATGCACCAATAATGCTTGGGGGCTACCGGAATTCAAATATCCGATGATGTATGAAAAAGTCGATAAGGCTGCTGTGGTGAAGAACGGCATAGTGTCGGCAGAAGAGGCTTCTCAGATCGTGGATTATATAGATTTCAATATGCTTCGCGACAAATACACGATGGGAGATGGAGGCATGAGCTCAAGCAAGGTTATGAGCATCGATATAATATCTTCGATAATCCGTCAGGGCTGGGACCGTCCTATTTATTTCGCGATGACTGTGCCCGACAAGTATTATGACGGCTTGATGCCGTATATGGCTTCGACCGGTATGGCATACGAAGTTATGCCTATACGTTACGGTTTCGATGGCTCCAACTATGCCGTGAATACGGATGTGGCTTATAAGAACATTACGGAGAAGTTCCGTTGGGGAGGATTGGACAAGGCTACGCCTGACGATTATCCGTATCTTGACGAGACTGTCCGCCGTATGGTGACCACAACGCGTACCACGATGGCAGACCTCGCTTTCGAGCTTGTCATCGAGGGAATGCAGGCACAATCGCTTCTGACGGATACTATCGGCGGAAAAGTGCTGGCTAAGGGTTCTCCGGAATATGCCGAGGCAGAGAAATATATGAACGACCGTTTTACCAAGGCACGTAACGTGATAGACCTGATACAGACAAAATTGCCGGATTATGCTTCTCCATATGCATTGCAGATGGGCGAACGCATAAGCCGCATACTCTATACGCTTGGTGAGGTTACGGGCAATAAGGACGATACTGCACGCGCAAATAAGATTATGGAAGCGGAATTATTGCGCTACGGGCAATATGCGAGATTCTTCCAGACGCTTACGCCGTCGCAGTACAATCTGTTGTCATCGCCTGATATGTATGCGGATGTGTATTACATAATGGAGCTTTTGCAGCTGTATAATATGTACAATCCCGACAATATGGAGGCGATGGTAGCTAAGCTTGAGGCTGAAGGCGTGGATATCAGCCGTCTGATTGCACGCTACCCGAAAGATAGCGGTCAATAACGGGACTGGATATGTTTATCGAACAACCGCCATTGCTTTACCGGATGCTTTTTCCGGAAACGGTGTGGAGAATACCGATGAAGGAGAAAGCCGTGTTTCTTACATTTGACGACGGACCTATACCGGAAGTCACGCCGTGGGTGCTCGACTTGCTCGACAGTCACGCGATAAAGGCTACATTCTTTCTTGTAGGCGACAATGTGAGAAGGCATCCGGAATTGCTTGACGAGATAAAGAAACGTGGGCATAGTGTGGGAAACCACACTATGCACCATCTTCAAGGGTCGATTGTCCCGCGTAAGCGTTATATTGCCGACATAAAGGAAGCGCATACGCTTATCGACAGTCCGTTGTTCCGTCCGCCTCATGGCATTATCCGCTGGAAACAGGCTGCGGAGATTAAGGACAATATGCGGATAGTGATGTACGACCTTGTGACGCGCGATTACAGCAAGAAGCGCAACGGCGAGCAGGTGCTGGAGAATGTGAAGCGCTATGTGCGCAATGGTTCGATAATCGTATTCCATGATTCTCTGAAAGCCGAGCGCAATCTTCGCTATGCCTTGCCGCGGGCTATAGAATGGCTGCGAGCCGAGGGCTACCGTTTCCTGCCAATCCCGATGTAGTTATGAACGGGATGAAGGAGGAGATACGGGAATATGCTTTGGAGTGCGGGTTCGATGCCTGCGGTTTTGCTGAAGCACGTCCTGTCGGAAATGCCGCAGTAGCGGAATATCGTCGCTGGCTTGCCTCAGGCAAGCATTTTTGTATGGACTATCTGGCCCGCTATTCCGACGTGCGCGATGACCCGCGTCAGCTGCTCGACGGTGCAAGGACGGTCATTTCCCTTGCCGTCAATTATTATCCTGAACGTTTGCAGCCTGCCGATGCTCCGCAATTTTCTTATTATGCCTACGGTAAGGACTATCACGATGTGGTGAAGTCGAAATTGCGCAATGTCGCCGCATTTATTACTGATAGATGGAACGTTTCGTGCCGGGTTTGTGTGGACACGGCCCCGATGCGTGAGCGCTATTGGGCACAACAGGCGGGAATAGGTTTCATTGGACGCAACAATCAGTTGATTTTGCCGGGTAAGGGCTCGTATTTCTTTCTTGGTGAGATTGTCACGGATTTGCAAATCGAGCCGGATTCGCCTTGTATGACTTCTTGTGGCGATTGCCGCCGTTGTGTGGAAGCTTGTCCGGCATCGGCGTTGCCCGGCGACTACGGTGCGCTGGACGCCCGTCGTTGCATATCGTGTCTTACCATAGAATATCGTGGGGAATTTACGGATGAAATGGCAGCCATCTTCGGTAACAGGGTTTATGGATGCGACGATTGCCAGAAAGCGTGTCCGCACAATCGCTTTGCCCGGGCGTCAAAAGTAAAGGAATTCTCGCCTTCACAAGAATTCCTTTCGTTGTCGTATGATTCTTTGCAGCAACTTTCCGAGGACGGCTTCCGGCGTCTGTTCAAAGATTCAGCAGTCAAACGCACGAAATACTCAGGATTGATGCGCAACATTTCGGCCATTACCAGAAAGCATCCATAGCAGTTTTTACTTTTTCAGCCGGAGTTCGTAGAGGTCGTTGCGGCGGTCGCGCAGGTTCTTGACGCTTCCGTAGGTATGAAGTTGCGACAGGAGGTCGAGATCGACATCGGAAATCAGAATCATTTCCGTATTAGGCGTGGCTTCGGCGCGTGTGCCGTCGGTAGGGAAGGCAAAGTCGCAAGGGGTGAACACTCCTGACTGGGCATATTGGATGTCCATATTGTGTACCCTCGGCAGGTTGCCCACACTGCCCGCTATCGCCACGAAGCACTCATTTTCTATGGCACGCGCATGCGCGCATACGCGTACGCGCGAATAAGCGTTCTGTGTATCGGTCAGGAAGGGGACAAACAGAATCTGCATGCCATCGTCGGCCATCAGGCGCGACAGTTCCGGGAATTCCACATCGTAGCATATCAGCACGCCGATTTTTGCGCAATCGGTATCGAAGGTCTGTATCCTTTTTCCTCCGCTCAATCCCCAGCTCTTTATCTCGTCGGGGGTGACGTGTATTTTTTCGTACATTTCGTAGGAGCCGTCGCGGCGGCAAAGGTATCCCACGTTGTAGAGCCGTCCGTCGTCCTTTACCAGCGGCATGCTGCCGGTTATGATGTTGATGTTGTAGCTTATAGCCAATTTGATGAAGCGTTCGCGTATTTCCTCCGTGTAGCGTGCCAATCCGCGTATGGCGGTAGATTCTCCCTCATTGTTGAAGCGTGCCATCAGCGGTGCGTTGAAATATTCCGGAAACAACACGAAATCGCTCTGATAGTCGGAAACGGCATCGACGAAATATTCCACCTGCTCGAAAAGGTCGTCCAGCGAGCGGTAGGGGCGCATTTGCCATTGCACAAGCCCTACCCTGACAGTCGATTTCTTTGTTATGGCATCTTGAGGCGACGGTTCGTAATAAATGTTGTCCCATTGCAGAAGGCATGCGAAATGCTTCGATTCCTCGTCGTTAGGCAGATAGTTGCGCATTACCTTGCGCACGTGGAAATCGTTCGACAGCTGGAACGTAAGTACCGGGTCGTAGATTTCTTTTTGGCGTACCTTGTTGATGTATTCGCGCGGACGCAACTTGTCGGCGTATTTATGGTAGTTGGGGATACGCCCGCCGAACATTATGGCCTTCAGGTTGAGCGACTCGCACAAGTCCTTGCGGTATTCGTACATACGGCGTGCCAACCGCAATCCGCGGTATGCCGGATGGATGAACACTTCTATGCCGTAAAGGATGTTGCCGTGGGGATTGTGGGTGCTGAATGTCTCATTGCCCGTGACCTGAGCGTAGGTATGGTCGTTCTTCACCAAGTTGTAATCCACTATTATGGAAAGGGCGCAGCCTACGATTTTGTCGTCAACGACAGTGACAATCTGTCCCTCCGGGAAAATGTCGATTAGTTTCTTGATTTGTTCACGTGTCCAGAACACGTCGCTGCCGTCGGAATATACTCTTGTAAACGATTGGGAAAGTTGTTCGTAATCCTCCATCTGGAGAGTGCGGATCTGCACTTTGTTGATTTTTATAGAATCTTCCATGTCAGAATGCTTTTAGAACCATTTGTGCTGCGAAATTACCGCAAATATGTTTTTTACGCAAAAACATACTAACAAATACTGATTTTGCGCCTGAGAATTACCTACAAATTGCGATTGAAACGGTGATTTTGTGAGAATAACTTTGCGGAAGTTAAAAATCACAAAAACAGAATATATGAAAAGTAACATTTTCGCTATTGTTTTTTGTCTTGCCATTGCCGGTGCGCCTGTTGTAGTGGCAGCGGAGAGCGGAAACAGTAAGGACGGGGAAACAGTCGAGGAAAAAGATGAGAAAGAACCGTCGAAATTGGAGAAAATAATGAAGCGCTTCTCTATAGGGGGATATGGGGAGGCCGTCTATGCAAGGAATTTCTATAGCGACAACGTCTATAGGTATAGCCGTCCGGAGCAGTATAGGAACGATCCGAGCCATGGACGGTTCGACATCCCTCATGCCGTGATTTATCTGTCCTATGATTTCGGCAAAGGCTGGAAAATGTCGTCGGAAATAGAGTTCGAGCATGGTGGCGCAGGCTCGGCAGTAGAGCAGGAGTTTGAAGAAGCCGGCGAATGGGAAAGCGAAATAGAAAAGGGCGGCGAAGTGGAGCTGGAGCAATTCTGGATTGAAAAGTCGTTCATGCCGCAGCTCAATGTCCGTGCCGGGCATATCGTCGTGCCGGTAGGTTTGACCAACGCCCACCACGAGCCTTTGGAATTTTTCACGGTCTATCGTCCGGAGGGCGAGGCTACGATACTGCCATGCACATGGCACGAGACGGGTATCAGTCTCTGGGGACGCGCCGGCGACTGGCGCTATGAAGCCCAGTTCCTTGCCGGACTGGACGCGTTTTTCTTCTCACGCGACAATTGGATACAGGGCGGTAACGGCAGTCCTTTCGAATTCAAGACAGCCAATAAATATGCAGTGGCTGCCCGCATCGACAATTATTCCATAAAAGGGCTGCGTATCGGTCTTAGCGGTTATTACACGCACTCGATGCACAACACAATGCCACACGATATGGAAGGCGAGGACCAATACGGTAACAAAAAGACCTACGACCACATCAAAGGCAAGGTGGCAATCGGCGCATTGGATTTCACATACAACGACCACAACTGGATTGTCCGCGGCAACGCCGACTACGGTTACCTGAGCGACGCTTCGGAAATCTCGGAGATAAAACGCAACCGCACAGCCAACAATGCACCTTACAACAAGACGGCCGTCGGCAAGAATGCCGTGGCATTAGGAATGGAAGCAGGCTACGATTTCTTCTCGCAGATAGCGAAAACGCGTGCCGACAACCAGAAATTCTATCTTTTCGGACGCTATGACTACTACAATTCCTACATCCCGGAACACGACATGGCGAAATATGAGTTCACCGGCCGTCACAAGATGACTTTCGGCATCAACTATTATCCTATCCCGCAAATCGTGATAAAAGGCGAATATTCGAAACGCTTTTTCAAGACTCCGTTCAACGACGAGCCTTCCGTCTCGATAGGAATAGCCTATATGGGATTCTTCAATTAAAAATTCACTAACATAATAAAAACACAGAGGAATTATGAAAAAAGTTTCAAAATTAGTAATGATGCTGCTTGCCGGTGTTCTTTCAGTGGCAAGCCTGTCATCCTGCAACGATGACAATGACGAACCGACACCCGGTCCGGGCGAGCTTACGGAGAAAGAGCAGGAGATGAAAGCCATCGCCGAACAATTCGTGAGCGCGACTGTAAACGAAACCTACAAGTTGCTTGCCGATTATACCGACCAGCTTTGCAACGCTATGATAGACTTGCGCGAGAAAGTGCGTGACGGCTCTGTTCAGGATGCGGATGTGAAGAATGTCTGCGACATTTTCCTTGAGGCACGTGCCGCTTATGAGGAAAGTGAGGCATTTCTTTTCGGAGCGGCTTCCGATTTCGGTATCGACCCGCATATCGACACTTGGCCGCTTGACCTTCCGGGTCTGGCGCAGGCATTGACCAACGATTTGCAAATCGCAGCTATGGATGTGGCTGATGACGGCTCTTGGAGCGGCGACACTTATGCCGGTAACAAGCTCGGTCAGGAATTGCTCGGTTTCCATGGAATAGAATTCGTGATTTTCCGTGACGGCGCGCCACGTACGGCTGCCGACTTGCTCGGCAACGAGGATTATCCTGAGTTTACGGCAGCAATCCCCGGCAAGACGGTCTCAGGGTTGAATGAAGTGATTTTCGCGGCTGCCGTAGCCGGCGACTTGCGCAACTGCTGCTTCCGTATGGAAGTTGCGTGGAATAAGGAGGCTCCGGCTGCCCATATAACAAAGGTGGAAGAATTGGAATGGCCTGTTACCGTCGGCAGCGGCGACCTCTCTTACGGAGAGAATTTCCTTATGGCTGGACAGGCTGGCAGTACTTATGCCACTTGGCGCCTGGCTATGGACGCAATTCTCGTGGCAGGATGCCAGAACATCGCCGACGAGGTAGGTCAGCAGAAAATGGGACAACCTGCATACGGTACGGACATCAACTACATCGAGTCGCCTTACAGTCATATGTCGCTGGTTGACTTTCACGACAACATGGTCAGCATCGAGAACTGCTATATGGGAGGACGCGAGGAAGTGAGAGACGAGACAAAATCGCTCCATGCTTACTTGCAGAAATACAATCCTGAGCTTGACACCAAGGTGGTAAACGCAATCAACGACGCAAAGGCAAAGATTAAGGCTTGCCCGGCTCCGTTCGTGCAAAACTACACGGCTCCTGAAGTGAAGACGGCAATCGAGGCATGCAGCACACTGTCGTCAGCCCTCTCGGAAGCAAGCGAGTGGATTTCGGCCAACTGACATATATATCCGCTAATGCGGATGGTTAAAGGTTATGGGTTAGGGGTTAACAGCCCTTAACCTACAGCCATTTAGAAACAGACTATAATTCTTATAAACTATGAAAAGAAATAAATCCTTATTATTCATCGCATGCCTGTCGATGGTGGCATTGGCATCATGTAATGACGAGAACGAGACACCTGACCCTGAAGAACAGACCGGTGATACCGAATACATTGGAAAAGCCGTAGGCAATTTCTCGGCAGAAGAATGGTATCCGGGAGGCGAGCTCGGAACTACCGACAACGTTACGCACAGCAGCTATGAGGATGAGACACCAGCTGTCTCCAATCAGGGGCTGTCCACTGAATTCAAATATGGGGAAACTTTGTTCGAACGGAATTTCAACACGGAGCAAAAACCGTTCAACGGTCTCGGTCCGGCATGGGTACGCCAAGCATGCATCACTTGCCATCCGGGATACGGGCATGGCAAACGTATGGAGCGGTATAACGCCACCGACTACGGCAACGGCTATCTGCTTGTAATCTACCATCCAAGTGACAATTCGTATATCGCGGAAGTTACCGGTATGCCGCAGACAAGGGCTACTTATCCTTTCCTGCCGCCAATCGACGAGGAGCAAATCAACATCCAGTGGCTGAAAGCCACCGACGGCGCGCTGCCTTTGCAATTTCCAGACGGCGAGACCTACGAGCTGATTTATCCGGAAGTCACCATCCCGCAATCGGCATTCAACACCGACCCGAAACCGACGGACTATGAAGTGCGTCTGGAATCGACTATCGGCATCTACGGTACAGGGTTGCTTGACGCAATCACTGAAGAAGATATGAAAGCGCAATATATCGAATCCTCCAAGTATCTGGAATTGAATCCGGCAATATGGGCAGGGAGCGACTGGGCGGCATCTGCTTGGTACAGCCTTGCTGACGGTACGAAAAGAATCAAGCGTTTCACATACGCCATGACACGCGCTTCACTGCAGGATGGAGCCGGGGCTAACGCCATCTGGAACATTCCGAATGTCACGCGTTCCGACCGCACCAAGCTTTATACTACCGATGCCTGGGCAAACGCTATGGCAAAGACACCTTCCGTGATAGCTGCCATCAAGTCCGATCCGTCGTCGCCTTATTATGCAGATGGTACGGATGAAGGCATCGCCGAAGCCGTCCGCACATTGCTTTCACCGAATACCGACCAGACAAACAATGCCTATCATAATTTCGAACCGGAAATGGAAGACGATGACTATTATAACTTTATGATTTGGCATCGTGGACTTGCAGTGCCTCGTGCACGCAATCTGAACGACTCAAAAGTGCAGCACGGTAAGGATTTGTTTATGGAAATGGGTTGTGCGAATTGCCACCGCCCGTCGTGGACAACTGGCGACGACGATTATTGGCAGGACGCTATCTGCAAAGCGCAAGGTGAACTTCCGAAATATCCGCACCAGAAAATATGGCCCTATACGGATATGGTGCAGCACCGTCTGTTTATGAAGAACGACATTCGCACTGGCTGGTGCCGCACGACCCCTCTCTGGGGACGCGGATTGTCGCTTCAGAACACCGGAGCCGAGGACCGCTTGCATGACTGCCGTGCCCGTAATGAGATAGAGGCAATCATGTGGCATGGCTACAGCGAGCAAAGCGACGCCTTCGAGTCTGCCAAGAAATTCTATAACCTTTCGAAGGAAGACCGTGAGGCTGTCGTGGCATTCCTGAGGGCAATATAAAAATTGGTTAGTAGGTTGAATGGTTATAAGATTATGTGTCCGGATGGACATATAATCTTATAGCCATTTGGTATGTTAAACTCATAGTCTTTTTGTCTTATATGAAAAAAGCCTTAAAAACTGCAGCATTTGGTGTCATTGTGGTTATAATGGCTGTTATGGCAGTTGCCACGTTTGTTGAAGCTGGCCAGGGAACGCAATTTGTCACGGAAAAGATTTACGGGTCGTGGTGGTTTGCCCTTCTATGGGGAATAGCTGCCATTGCCGGAATATGTTATTTTTTCACATCCAAGAAAACACTGCATGACATTACCCTGCATTGCGCATTGTTGCTGATACTTGCCGGAGCATTGGCCACATCGCTCACTTCGCGTGTGGGAACGGTGCATTTACGATACGGAAAGCCATCCAGCACGCTTGTGCTCGATTCCGGCGACTCCATACGTCTGCCATTCTCGATAGAACTGAAAAATTTTACGATTGATTATCACAACGGCACATCCATGCCTTCGGATTATATTACTGAATTCACCATTTCTGATTCTACGGGAATGAATGTTGGGGGCATAGTGTCGATGAACAACGTGTTCGACTATCACGGCATCCGCTTTTTCCAGACATCGTTCGACTCGGATATGCTTGGAAGCACGTTGACATATAACGAGGACCGCATTGGCAAGCCGTTGACTTATATCGGCTATTATCTTCTGTTTCTGTCGTTGGTATGGATGCTTTTCGCTCCGTCAGGAGGATTTCGGAAGTTGTTGCACGATTCCCGCTTGCGCAAGGGATTGTCGGTCGTGGCGTTGCTGGCGGTCGTGCCTGATGCCGGTGCTGCTTCCACCTTTTCGCGCGAGGTTGCCGACGCTTTCGGTAATATGCTGATAGAGAAGGACGGGAGGGTTTGTCCTTTTGAGACAGTGGCGATGGATTTTACTAAAAAGCTCTATGGCGGGACGGAATATAAGGACTACTCGGCCGAACAGGTGCTTGTCGGTTTCCTGTTTTTCGAGAAAGAATGGCGTGGCGAGCCTGTTATAAAAGTGAAAAACCGTGAGTTGAGAAATTTGGAGGGATTGAAGAAATATTCGTCGCTCAACGATTTTTTTACCGATGGATATGTGCTTGGTCCGTATGTGGAGGAGTACTATAAGGGCAAACGTACAGGTGTGAATAAGGCAGCGGCAGAGCTTGATGACCGCATAGCGATGATTATGTCGCTTCGCGACGGCGGATGGCTGAAAATGTTCCCGATAGAATCGGAAGGCAGGGTTGTGTGGTATAATCCCACCGACCGTCTGCCGTCTTCGACCGACAGCATCCAGGCTTTGTTCATTCGCCATGCTTTCAATATGATTTATGAAACAGGTGTATATTGTCAGGACGACAAGGCTCTGATAGGGTTAATCGGGCAGATGCGTAAATATCAGGAAAAATACGGAGGAGCGTCTGTCCCTGACGGGAAAAAGTTGAAAGCTGAGCACATATATAATAATGTCCCGTTTACCGGTTTGCTGTTCAAGGTAAATCTTACGGTTGGTATGGTATTGATGTTGTTGCTTGTGCGCTCTATGATTGCAGGCAAGAGGCGCAGTTGGGAGAAAATGACGGATACTGCTGGTGTGGCGGTGTTGTCATTATCATTCGCAGCTCTTTCTTTCTGCATAGCATTGCGCTGGGCAATAAGCGGACGAGCGCCGCTTGGCAACGGCTACGAGACGATGCTTGCGGTGGCGTGGTGCGTGCAGCTTGTTACCATAACTGCCGTATGGCGTTTCCGCTATCTGCTTCCATTCGGTATGATATTGTCGGGATTTTTCCTTTTAGTGTCGTCGATAGGGCAGATGGATCCGCAAATCACACCACTTATGCCAGTTCTCAACTCGCCGCTGCTGAGCATCCACGTTTCGGTTATCATGATGGCGTATGCCCTGCTTTCGTTCACCTTTTTGTGTGGCGTGGTAGCATTGGTGATAATTTCAGTAAAACGTGATGAAAAGGCATCTGAACAAATAGCCGCGCTTAAATTAGTGTCACGCCTTTTTCTTTATCCGGCACTTGCTTTGCTTGGCATAGGAATATTCGTAGGCGCAATCTGGGCTGATTATTCGTGGGGAAGATATTGGGGATGGGATCCGAAGGAAGTTTGGGCACTGATTAATTTTCTGCTTTACGCGATAGCTTTGCACGACCGTTCGTTGCCGTGGCTCCGCCGTCCTGTCGCCTACCACGCGTATATGTGCATTGCCTTTCTCACGGTGCTGATGACTTATATTGGTGCGAACTATTTTCTCGTCGGGATGCACAGCTATGCTTGAGTGGTCTATGCAATAATGCAAATGAATATGATTTCTTTTTGTTACGAGCCAAAAAAACAATAATTTTTTATCGAAAACAGAAAAATATTGAAAAATATTTTGTTTTTTTCAAATTTGTTGTTTATATTTGCAACCATAAGGTTAGTAATGGACATATAGGATAGTCGTAAAATGTGTTTTATAGGAAAAGCGAGAAATGAATAGAATTGAGGGGGGAAGGCATCTGTGAAGATGCCTTTTTCTTTTGGAATTGTAGCCAGATAAGTGTTAATGTTAAAAATTAGCGTTAAATACAGTGGTTTAATGGAATAAATAATGCTAAACATTGAAAAATGTTTTATATTTGCAATCTATGACTCCTTGTTTGTGTCAAAGAAAAAAATAATATGTCTAATTAATAACTATTTAAAAGATGCGAAAAAAGTTATTTGTAGGTGCTGCTTTATTGTGTAGCGCACTTTTGTGGGGAGGAGAATCAACTGTTGCCCAGGCAGTTGTGTCATCCTATCCTTACGAGGAGAATTTCGACGACACCGAGGCCGGCGGGATTCCGGAAGGTTGGGTAGTCGAAGGTACTGAAGGCGGTGGCGACTATTATGTGCCTTTCTCTGTTCAGCCGGGTTTGGATTATGGAAAGTTCCCTACCACTGGCGACAATGTCCTTGTCTCTGGCTATCCTCGGCTGAGCAACCGTGTGGATGTGGCATTCACCCCGATGATGGAGATGAAGGCAGGCGTTGAGTACACTGTGAAGGTTGACGTTACGAT
>JADIMC010000034.1 GCA_017694955.1 Candidatus Limisoma faecipullorum | reverse complement strand
TTGTTCAGGACAAGACTGGAGTGTCGAAAATCGAAGTCAAAGGCAATGACAATCTTCTGGACATTGTGAAATATGAGGTGAGGAACGGCACTTTGCATATCGACAAGAAAAAAGGATACAAGGTGCGCGGCAAGGTCGATCTTACTGTCACGGTTACAGGCGCGTCGCTGACAGAATTGAACAACGACGGCGTTGGCAACGTGACAATCAAGTCGCTCGACACCCCTTCGTTCAAGCTTGATTCCGACGGTGTGGGAAGCTGCGAGCTCGGCACGATAAAGGCCGGTTATTTTGAAGTGGAAAGCGATGGCGTAGGCTCCACCGAAATCGACAAGCTTACGGCCAGGAATGTGAAAATCGATAATAGCGGCGTAGGCTCGGTAAGCGTAAGCGGGACGGCTGACAACGCCGTTCTCGTCAACAGCGGCGTAGGCTCAATCGAAGCCGGAGGGTTGAAATGCAAGACTGTCGATGCTGATTGCAGCGGCGTCGGTTCGATTGATTGCTATGCTTCCGTGAAGGCTACTTATAAAAGAGGCGGAGTCGGCTCTGTTGAAATCGGTGGAAGCGGAGAGAAGATAAAAAAGTGACTCCTGTAGAACAAATCCGCTGCAACGGTTGTTTATTACATATATAAACCATTAAATGTGATTGACAAATTATGGACAAGTATGTGTGTAAAGTTTGCGGATGGGTGTATGATCCTGAAGTAGGAGATCCGGAAGGCGGGATTGCGCCGGGTACAGCATTTGAAGATATTCCTGACGATTGGGTGTGCCCATTGTGCGGGGTTGGAAAAGACGATTTTGAGAAAGAATAGGTTTTGCTAATAGATATTAGCCGTATAAGGTATACGTCAGCTATGGTCGGATATGCTTATGCGGCTTAATTTTTTTATTAATGGATACGGAAGCGTGGAAAAGAGCGTTGCAGGAAGTGGCAAGACCGGAGAAAGTGGCAATTCTGTCAGGATTTTTCAAAACAGGAAAAGGTGAATACGGCGAGGGCGATGTTTTCATAGGAGTGAGTGTCCCTGACAATCGCAAGGTGGCGCGTATGTTCGCCGCTGCGGATTATGTTGTCGTTGAGGAAATGTTGAATAGCGATGTGCATGAATACAGGCTATCGGCATTGCTTTCTCTTGTCGCCCGCTATGAAAAAGCCCGCACGGGCGAGGAAAAGGGGCAAATTCGCGATTTCTATCTGAACCATACAAAACACATCAACAATTGGGATTTGGTCGATTTGAGCGCAGAATACATCGTCGGAGCGGAGTGCCTCCGCACAAATGATTACTCTGTGCTATTCCGGCTTGCGGAAAGCGGCAATTTATGGGAGCAGCGGATAGCCGTTGTCTCGAATCTCATACCTGTGCGGGCAGGAAAATTTGATGCAGCTGTAAGACTGGTGGAATATTTATTGCAACATCCTCACGACCTTATGCGCAAGGCTAACGGATGGATTCTCCGTGAAATCGGCAAGAAGGACGAGGCTGTGCTGTTTGCTTTTCTTGACAAGTATGCCTCTGCTATGCCGCGCACGACCTTGCGCTATGCAATAGAACGCCTGCCCCAGCCTCTTCGTAAGAAATATATGGCGAGATAGTTGCTTGAATATAAAAGGAAACGGCAGCCAAATCTGGCTGCCGTTCCCTTTTTATATTTGCTCTTCTGCTCTTTTCTCAAAATTTGTAAGTGCTGGTGTTTTTAACACCCGGTATTCCATAAAGAGCTTCCAAATCGCCTTGTACGGATACTTTCTTTCCGAGGTTGGCAGGATTGTCGAGCAGGTTCACAGCGCCACGTATTGCGGTCGGGAGAGCAACGCAAACGCATTTTGTCACGTCTGTCTCATTTGCGTTGTCGGCTATGAGCACGTTGTTGTTGCGTGCGTTTTCTGCAGAGAACACGGCATCCTCAGTGGCGTCTGTCCCGTTTGAGAATCCTACGATATATCCGCTGACCCACATATCATCGCCTGTAGCTCCTGCAATCACATCAGCCACTGTAAACGGAGAGGCTTCCGTACCATTACCCTCTGTTTCAACAACCTCTTCTCCGCGTACGCCAATTTTTATGTCGTCGATGCACCACGTTGCATAGTTTGCGTCGGAAGTTGCATAATAGCGGAATCCTATGTAAATCTTGCCTGAGAAGCCGCTAAGGTCAACGTTGCCTGACTGAGTCCAAGCACTGTAACCAGTAGCAGGGGCTTCAGGCAATACAGGATTCAACTTTGTCAAAGTCGCCGTTTCCGGATTATTGGTAGTCATTGCATAAACCTCGACCACAGTAGTTGTGCTTCCATAACCGTTAACCTCCGAACGGAAGCTCAACATTTTTTCCGCAAGGTCATTCACATTTACAGCCGGAGTTATCAGCCAAGAATCAAAATCCGGAGTTCCTTTAAATCCAGAACATGTTATATAATTATTCTCAGCGCCCCCTTCGTCGAAGCGGCGGATAGACCAGTACTTCGAACCGGAAACCGTGACGA
This sequence comes from Candidatus Limisoma faecipullorum, assembly GCA_017694955.1. Taxonomy (GTDB): domain Bacteria; phylum Bacteroidota; class Bacteroidia; order Bacteroidales; family Muribaculaceae; genus Limisoma; species Limisoma faecipullorum. The sequence goes on along the minus strand of JADIMC010000034.1, from coordinate 42,439 downwards.
GCGACCAGCCTTCGCCAAGAAGGTTGTCCGCAGAAAGGTCAAGATAATCTCCGCTTTCGGCAATAGAATAGCTGTCGAAATTCTCGTCGATGGAAGAAACAACGACTACAGGAGTGAATTCAAATTCATCCGTTGTCCCGGCGTTTTCCGTGATACCTGCCATTCCGTAAAGATTTGCAAATGTGCCTTTCAGCAATATTTCAGAACCAAGATTGTTGGCGTTGTCGGCAAGATTGGCTTTTGTTCGGAGGTCAGAGCCTTGCGGAAGGTCGATTACAAGACATTTTGTATAGTCTTTTACGTCAGCTGATTCTGCAATTACAAGTGTGTTAGGCAAAGAGAACGGTGCTGCCCATTCGATGTCGTTGCTGCTGCTGACAGAAGATATACCGGGTGCGACTGCTCCTACGATGTAGCCTTTCACCCATCCGCTGTTGTTGCCTTGCCCTTCGATTGCTTGAGTGACCGTATAAGGATTGCCTTGTGTGCCGGGAAGCTGTTCTCCGAAGATGCAGTCTTCGTAAGAGCGCAATGTCAGTTGCCAAGTGCCGTTGAAATAGCCGAGAATACCGACAACTGAGCCAGTGCCCTCCGGCAACAACTTGTTATAGAAATCAGCGTAGCCGCTGTTGCGTACGGTCAATGAAGCCGTTCCGTCGGAAATCGTGCGTGAGACAGTGGTCTCGGATTCTGCAAATGGCAATTCACCGCCTCCGTCGAACTGTACATTGTCGAAACGCACCAATTTGCTTTGCATCTCGATGATGCCGTCCTTTGTTGTCGGGAGTGAGCTTATTGATGAAACCACAAGGGTGTCAACAGCTGCCGGATCGGGGAATCCGTTGAGCTGTGCGTGCTTCTGGAAAAATTCGAGCGGCATACGTGCCATCTGCCATCCGTAATAGTCGTCATAATCAGGAGAGCCTAATTGCTGCAATCCGGCATAGTTGCCAATATACATGTCGGTGGCATCGATGACAATTTCCTGACCGTAGCGGTAGGTGTTGTAGAGGCTGTTGGCGTCGATTGACAGTGTGATGGCTGCCGTGCCGTCGTCGATCACCATATTCTTGTAGATGTTACCCGATTCGTCGGAGCTTACTACGCGTCCTTTGATGATTATATGGTCGCCATTTTCTTTGGTCTCTATGGTGTCGCATCCGTTGTTGGCGTCAATCCAGTAGGCCTGTTTGAGCTCAAGAATAGAGGTGTTTGCCTCGATGGTTGCAACTGGGCCGTCGAGTGGCGGGGTATCCCAATTGTCGTCACAGCTTGTAATTCCGAGAGCGGTGAAAAGCAACGCTGTAAGATATAATTTTACGTGTTTCATATCGATTTTATTTTTATTGTTCTTTTGTTTAAGTTTGTTAGAATCGTACTCCTATGTTGGCAAATATGCGGATGCCTTGAGTATAGTAGAAGCGGCTCGGATACTTGTTGACATCATAGTTGTTGTAGTCGAACCGGCTTTGTTGGTAACCGCCAGTCTGAATATTCTTCTTGTTCAGGATATTGCTTACGTTCAAATTGAAATTGAGTGACAATTTGCGGTTTACGTACCACACTTTGCCTATGCTTGCGTTGAGCAGGAAGCAGTCGCGCAATTTCTCCTGTGCGGTGATTTCCCTTACCTTGGCTTCATAAGCCTCCCTGTCGCCTGCAAATGAGATAAGGTCGGGCATATACTCATGCCGAATCGGCGAGAGGTCGATATAAGAGTCGTCCATCCAAGTGGCGTTTACTTCAAAGAACCACATTTTAGGCGCGTTGTAGTTGATTGCGAGATTGAGGGCGGTTTGCGGTGTGCCTGACACGTAGAAGTTTTTCAGATAAACTGTCTGTGTCGTATCCGGCAAAACGCCGTTCTCGAAGCTTCGTGTGCCTTTCGGACGGTTCTTGTACTGGTAGCGCGAGAACGTACCTGCAAACGATACCGTTAGGTCGGGAAGCACTTTGACGGCTATTCCGGCTTCAACGCCTTTGTAGGTCTTGTTCACGCCTGAAAGCACATAGTTGGTATATGTCGAGAAGTTGTCATCATAGAATGACGAACGCTCGGTTGCATCGTAGATATTCGTCCAGAATCCGGTAATCATACCGCGTACCCGGTTATAGTTGAATGAATAGCTGAGGTCGGCGGAAACGATGCGCTCGCTGTTGAGCTCGCTTGTCACATCGTCCTTGATACGCGGTGCGATATATACGTTGTCGGCAAGCGGTGCGCGTGTGCCGTATGAAACGTTTGCTATGAAGAAGTTACGTCCGTCGAGCTTGTATGTAGCACCGGCTTTAAGCATACCGTTGTCGAAACGGTGCATAAGACCTTTTCCGTAAGAATTGAGAGGAGAACGTCCGTTACGCATCTTGCCGTCGCGTTGGAATTGTGTGTATGAAACCTTCAGACCGTAGTTGATGTCCCAATGGTCGAGGTTTATCATATTCTGAATCCAGGCATTGGCTATGATTGAGTTGATGTCGTAGTTGTAGCCGAATTTATCGCCTACTCCCACCTTGCGGTTCGGGTTGTTGAGGTCGTTCTGCAACATGTCGGGACGGTCAGGGAAGTCACGTTCAGCAAACTGGTCGGTATCCGTCCAGTAGTCACCTCCCAGCAAGTCGCGTATGGTCTTGTAGTAGGTTGCTTGGGTGAAATTCAACCCCACTCCGGCTTGCAACGTCATATAGTCGTTGATGCGGTGGTTGAGCGTAGAGTTGAAGAACACGTTTTTCTGATTGCTGTGGCGGTTCTCAAGAATGTAGGTAGAGCCGCGGTATGGTTGTCCGTTCTGGTCGCAATAGAGTTTTGTCAGGTAGTTGGTGCGGTAAAGGTTGTTCCAGTCTATCTGACGCTGACTCTCGTTGTTTTGCCACAAGTCGGTATATAGGTCGAACATTTCCTGATTGTCCTTGTAGTACGACGGCAAGTAACGGTAGTAGTCAGGACGCGGGTCGGCTGCATTGTACCAGTTGAGAGCCGACGACGAATACATTGAATAACGTATTGCAGCACCTGTGTTGAGCGTGGTACCCGACTTGGGCTCCCATATCCAGTTGATTATGGCTGTCGGGTCGAATGATTCTACAATTCGTGCGGCGCGCTTCTTGCCGTCCTGCCATCCCCAGTTGGGGTTGTACATATATGAGTCGGCAAGCTCGTACACTTCTTCATATGTGGCAGAAGAAGTGGCGCGTTGTGTGGGTGCTCCGTATAGGGTTATTCCAAGACTGTGGTTGTTGTTGAAAACTTTCTGCAATGAGAGGAACAGTCCGGCAGAATGGTAGAATGTGCCTTCCGTGATGCCTTCCTTGCTGTAGCGTCCGATGGCCGACAAGGTGAAAGCCCATCCGTTGTCGCGCAGTCCGGTGGAGTAAGTTATCATTCCACGTGTGGTGTATGCTCCGTTGGTATATGACAGCGTTCCGCGGAATCCCGGCGCATAGTCTTTTGCCATTGTGTTGATGTTGCTTGCTCCGCCGATTTCGCCTAAGGAGAAACCTGTGGCGCTAAGTCCGAGTCCCACTGTGCGGTTCTTGAACGCCTGGTTCATGCCGCCGATGGTGGAATAGTTGAATCGTCCACGTATGGCGTCTGTGAAATGCACGCCGTTGATGTACATCTGTGAGTACTCTTGCTCGTATCCACGTATGCGGAAGCGCATGGTGCTGAAGTCATAATTGGCAGCTGAGTAGAATACGTTGTCGCTCGCTCCGGTCAGCATTCCGATTGACTGGTCGTTGCCTTCCTCGTCTTCAATCTGGCTTTCGTCGAGCAGCAAGAAGTCTTCACTTTCCAAGAACGACACTTCTTCCGGCTCTATTCTTATTTCGCCGAGGTCGTCCACTACGTTCATGATAATGTTTACTTCCATGACAAAATCATCATAGCCGTATGCCATAATGTGGAGTTTGTCTGTTCCCGGTGTCGCATCGGAAATCAGGAAGTCGCCGCTTGGACCTGCAGTGACGCTTTTTCCTTGGCCTTCAAGGAGAATTGAAGCGCCGCTGACGGGCAGCCCGTTGCCGGCATCCACTACAACTCCCTGCAATCCGGTTTGCTGGGCGCTCACCGGGACGACCGCAAGGACAAGCAGTAGTAAAAACAGTTTTAATCTCATAAAAAAACAATAGTTAGTTAATAAAATTTCAATGTTTATTTCTTTGGCATTTTCACCTCGCGGACAAGGAATATCTGCGTAGGGAAGTGGTCGCTGAATCCGTTGAGATAAATTCCGGATGAGAATGTGCGCAGCGGATATCCTTGCCGGTCGCCCGATTCGGTTTTCATTCCGGGTATGTCGTTGTGGACTTTGCATTTCAGATATTTCAGGGTGTCGCGGTTCTTGCCGACGAGGTTGGAGTTGACAAGAATCTGGTCGAACAGGTTCCATTGTCCGCGATAGGCGAGAGAGCCGATACCCTTGTCAAGGACACTCCACCAAGGGTTGTACCAGCCACCATCCTTTACGTCTTTTTGGTCTTTGACAGCCCCTATTATTTCCGCGCAGCTTTCATTGAACGGGTCGTCGTTGAGGTCGCCCATGATTATCACGCCTTGATTGGGATCGACGCTCAATACTGAGTCGGCAATGTGCTTGGCAAGCTTTGCGGCGGCTATGCGCAGGTGGCGGGATGATGCCTCTCCGCCCGTGCGGGATGGCCAGTGACCGACAATGATGCTGACTTTTTCGCCTCCGAGCAATCCGGTGACACAGGTTTGGTCGCGCGTGCGGAAGTCAGGGTTGTCGGGCAGGTATAGCAAGTGGTGTGTCACATTCAACACACTGAACAACCGTGGGTTGTAGATGAATCCTACATCGATGCCACGGCGGTCGGGAGAGTCGTGGTGGATTATCCGGTAGTTCATTGAGCGTATCTGCTCGTCTTTTACCAAGTCTTCCACGACTGATCTGTTCTCTACTTCCGATATGCCTATTATGGCCGGACCTTTAGGTGTAATGTCGGATTTCAGATTGCTTATGGCGTATGCTAAATTGTGGATTTTGTCACGATATTTCTTTCCTGTCCAGTTGCGTGAGCCCTGTGGAGAGAATTCAAGGTCGTAACTGCCGTTGTTGTTGATTGTGTCAAACAGGTTCTCAAGGTTGTAGAATGCCACACCAAAAACCTGATACTTTTTTCCTTGCGCTGGCAGCGCAAGAGTTGTGAGAATGACGGCTAAAGTCAGTAATAGGATACGTCTCATATTTTGCGGTTTTTTAATTTGTTGCAAAGTTAGCAAAAATGGGAACGTCAAAAATAACAAAAATTTATCAATTCACATAGGAATTAATGTTTTTTTCTGCTTTTTGTGGTGAAAATAGCTTTTCCGGGATAAAAAAAGCGGGGCGCATACCAGCGTCCCGCTTTTGTGGTTATTAAGTCTGTACGACTGATTAGCCGTTAACTTTAGCCATGTGAGCGATAAGGTCAAGAACCTTGTTAGAATAACCGATTTCGTTATCGTACCAAGAAACAACCTTAACGAATGTGTCTGTCAAATATACACCTGCGTTAGCGTCGAAGATTGAAGTGTGGGTGTTGCCCAAGAAGTCAGAAGAAACGACAGAGTCTTCTGTGTAGTCGAGCACGCCTTTCAATTCGCCGTTGGCAGCTTCCTTCATGGCAGCGCAGATAGCTTCTTTAGTAGCCGGCTTAGCCAAGTTGACAGTCAAGTCAACAACAGAAACGTCCAAAGTCGGGACACGCATTGAGATACCAGTCAATTTGCCGTTCAATTCCGGGATAACTTTGCCTACAGCCTTTGCTGCGCCGGTAGAAGACGGGATGATGTTGCCAGAAGCGGCACGGCCACCACGCCAGTCCTTCATTGACGGACCGTCAACAGTCTTCTGAGTTGCAGTAGTAGAGTGAACTGTAGTCATCAAGCCGTTTACGATGCCGAACTTGTCGTTCAAAACCTTAGCGATAGGAGCCAAGCAGTTTGTAGTACAAGAAGCGTTAGAAACGAATTGTGTGCCCTTTACATAAGTGTTTTCGTTAACACCGCAAACAAACATAGGAGTGTCGTCCTTAGAAGGAGCAGACATTACAACGTATTTTGCGCCAGCCTGGATGTGAGCCTGTGCTTTTTCCTTAGTAAGGAACAAACCTGTAGATTCTACAACGTATTCAGCACCAACTTCGTTCCATTTCAAGTCAGCCGGGTTGCGTTCTGCGGTAACACGGATTTCTTTGCCGTTTACGATAAGTTTGCTGTTCTCAACGTCAGCCTCGATTGTGCCGTTGAATTGTCCGTGCATTGTGTCGTACTTGAGCATATAAGCCAAATAGTCAACCGGGCAAAGGTCGTTGATACCTACGATTTGAATGTCGTTTCTGTTTTGAGCTGCGCGGAAAACGAAACGTCCGATACGGCCGAAACCGTTAATACCTACTTTAATCATTGTTGTAATAATTTTATGGTTTATTGATGATTTAATTTCTTTCCAACAATTTCCTCAGCAAAAAATGTGCCAATGGCTTTCCTCCTGATATTTTGGCAGTTTTCCTGTCATTGCCAGGACCTGTTTCTTTTTTGCGCTGCAAATGTAAATAATTTTTTCATATTAGGAGTACGGATAACAGAAAAATTTCCTTAAATTTCCAATCCATAATGTGCTGATTAACAAAGATTAATAAATGGGCGGGAATGAAATGCGCCAGAACAGGACTGCATTGCCTGCTCTGGCGCATAATGATTATGCTATGATTCGTATTAAAGCACTTCTTCTACCGGAGTGTATGGCAGGTTCCAAGCTTCTGCCACGCCCTTATATACGACTTTGCCGCCTACGATGTTCAAGCCTTCGCGAAGCTCGGCGCTTTCCTTGCATGCGCGTTTCCATCCTTTGTCGGCAAGTTGCAATGCGTAAGGGATTGTGGCATTGGTGAGTGCCAATGTCGATGTGCGCGCAACCGCTCCCGGTATGTTGGCTACTGCATAGTGCACGATGCCGTCAACTTCATATACGGGATCCTGATGGGTTGTCGGGTGTGAAGTTTCGAAGCATCCGCCTTGGTCGATGGCCACGTCAACCATTACCGAGCCTTTCTTCATCACTTTCAGCATGTCGCGGGTGACGAGTTTCGGCGCCTTGGCTCCCGGTATGAGCACAGAGCCGACTACGAGGTCGGATTCTGCAAGCTCCTGACGGATGTTGTATTCATTGGAATAAAGTGTCTTTACGTTCTTCGGCATCACGTCGGCAAGATATGCGAGACGCGGTAGGGAGATGTCGGCGATTGTCACGTCGGCTCCGGTTCCTGCTGCTGTGATTGCTGCTGCCGTACCTACAACTCCGGCTCCTATCACGAACACTTTGGCTGGTTTAACTCCCGGTACTCCTCCGAGGAGCACGCCTTTGCCTCCGTGAGGACGTTCAAGGAAATACATGCCTTCCTGTATCGACATTCTTCCTGCCACTTCCGACATCGGGACGAGCAACGGGAGCGAACGGTCGGCACGGCGTACGGTCTCGTAAGCGAGACATACGGCTCCGCTCTCAACCATGGCCTTTGTCAAAGGCTCGCTGCTTGCGAAATGCAGATAGGTGAACAGCAACTGGTCTTTACGCACGAGCTTGTACTCCGGCTCGATAGGCTCCTTCACTTTGATTATCATTTCTGCTTTCGCATAGACTTCCTCGATTGTAGGAATCATCTGTGCGCCTACTTCTGCGAAATCCTCGTCGGAGAATCCGCTGCCTTCGCCTGCGGTTTTCTGAACAAGGACAGTGTGTCCGTGTTTTACGAGTTCGTGTACTCCTGCCGGGGTCATTGCCACGCGGTTCTCATTGTTCTTAATCTCTTTTGGAATTCCAATTATCATAGTTCTTGAGATTTTATTGGTTGTTTATTAATATAGGTTTGTAATATCATTTCAGAAAAAAAGCCGCTCCATACGACAGCCACATCAGCACGAGCAATATGTAGGTCACTTCTTTGCGTACGGGGTAGCATTTGTATGCAAGGAAGCCGCATACCACTATATAAATCGGGAAAAGATAGGCAATCAGCAGATAGTGCTCGTGGTTTTCGTCCATAGTGAAATCAAACTGGCGCATATATGCCGGCCAGGTCAATACGGGAAGGATGCTCACCGTCACCAGCAGGATTATCCACCAAGGCATTCGCCTGCTCCCTTGCTCGTTTCCATTGCGGTTTTGGATGGGTTTTGTCATAAATGGAGTATCAACGTACAAATTTAGTGATTTTATTATTTAGCAAACAATAGAATCACCGTATTTTTTCAAGTTTTTTATACAAGTTTTTTTACTGTTGCATATGCGGATTTATTTCCGCAGGCGTATGGTCGCGCCGGCTGGAAGCACGTCGTCTTTTTTCATACGGTTCATCCTGAGCAGCGACTCAAGCCTGATGCCGTAGCGCATGGCAATCGACCGGAGCGTGTCACCACGGCGCACGGTATAGGTGCTGTGGCCTTCCGGGGCTTCCTCGTTCTTTTCCTGCAGATATATCATATCGCCTTCCTTGAATTGCTGGTCGCCACGGCGCGGCAGGTCGTTGTAGGAGCGCAATTTGCGTTCCTTTATGCCGAATTCGTCGGCTATGTCGTCAGGAGTGTCGCCGTCGTAGGCGGTGACGTAATGCAGCCCCCATTTGCGGCGTATCTTATGCGTGAGCTTGAATTCGTTGATTATTTCCATGTCGATGGAATGCTCGAGCGACTCGTCGCCTTCCAGATGCTTGCGGCTGGCTATTATCGGTTGTCCGGTGTCGTATTCGTCGAGGGAATATAGCTCGATGATGCTTATCAGTTTCGACGCATAGCGCGGGTCGGTGGCATATCCGCATTTCTTCAGTCCGTTTGCCCATCCTTTGTAGTCGGTCACGTCGAGGCTGAACAGCGGCTCGTAGCGCTTGCGTTTCAGAAACCGGGCGTGGTCTTCGAACGATTCGGCGGCGTTGCCGTATTTGCGGAAGCACTCCCCTTTTTCGTCGTCGTCCATATATATGCCGTCGCCTTTCCAGGTGTTGTGGCATTTTATTCCGAAATGATTGTTGCCTTCGGTGGCAAGCCGCGACTGCCCCGCCCCGCTTTCGAGCAATCCTTGCGCTAGGGTGATGCTTGCCGGGATGCCGTATTCCTGTTGCTGGCGCACGGCGGTCTCCCTGTATTGCTCGATGTATGCGAGATAGTCGGCCGACAGTGATTGGCCAGCTGCCATTATGGGCAATAAAAATATTGATATGCAAAAACTTGCCTTTTTGAAAAAATCTGTATATTTGCACACGTTGGTATTCATTTGTCTTTTGTTTATGAAAGAACTGAAAATCATTACAAATATACAAGTTTGCGATTATTCGGAGCTTGTTGAGGAGGATAAAATTTTAGTCGATAAGGCGAAGGCGATGACGGAAAAGTCGTATGCGCCGTATAGCAAATTCCATGTCGGCGCGGCACTGCTTCTTTCGAATGGTAAGATTGTTTGCGGCTCGAATCAGGAGAACGCTGCTTTTCCGACAAGTACATGCGCTGAACGCACCACAATTTTCTATGCCCATTCCAAATATCCGGAAGCTCGGTTTGAAAAGCTTGCCATCGCCGCAAGCTCGGACGGGAAATTCACGGAAAATCCTGTCACTCCGTGCGGAGCGTGCCGTCAGGCAATTCTTGAATATGAGAAGTTTGGAGGACGCCCGATAAAAATCTATCTCTACGGCGAGAAGTGCGTCTATGTCGTCAACGGCATTACTGCCCTGCTCCCTCTCCAGTTCGACAGTTTCTGACCGTTGTACGTTTTGTCTGGTTGCGCCGGTCCGGGATGGGCAGAGAATTTTATTCATTATTCTTGTTTCCCTTGGAAAAATCGATAAAAAACACGTGGCTCATCAAATAACCGGCAAGAAAAGCAAAAAGAGCTGTTGCCAGTAGAATCCACGATTCTTTCAGGGCATAGATTATGTCGTGGCTGTTGATAAGGTCGGTGATGAAGCATAATGCCCAGACCAGCGACAATATGGCTCCCACAATGTACTCTTTTTTACTAATCCAGAAATTCCCGACTGTCAGGAGACATCGTGAAAGGACTTTCAGGATGTTGAGGAAATAATCTTTCATAACCGTGAAATAGATGGCTGCTTTATTTTTGTTTTGCAGCGTTGGTTTTACGCATCTCGGCAATGGCAGCGGTATCGCCGTTCTCGACGGCTTTTTGAAAATACTTTGCAGCTATGTTACGTAAATGGGTATCAAGGGTGTCACGGTCCATCAGGCTGCGATAAACGTAATAGTCGGCAGGTTCGTAGCCATACCATTTCGCCATCACTAAAGCATAAGGATAGAAATTGAAGTTTTTCTTTTCCTCATACAATGACGTCAATTCCTTGAAGGCAGCGGTGTCGCCGTATTCCACAACAGCAAATTTTATGGAATCCAATGCCGTATGTGTTATCTTCGACACTTCCGTCCCATCGTTGTTTATCCATGTTTCTTTCGTGCATGAAAGTGTGGCCGCTACTATTAAGATTAATACGGCATATTTCAAAAACGGCTGCGTTTTCATCTGTCTTGATTGCTTTTTTGATTTACTGCCTCGGTTCGAGACTCCCGGTTTTGCCGTATGGAATCGTTAGTTTCCACTGATTCCGTTCTTTCCGCGCTTATTATGACCCACTCTTGTTTTTTCCAGCAGGACGACATAGCCAACAATGCAATTATTGCAATTACAAACTTCTTCATATTTCGTTATTTTTTGTTTTTACTTGCTTCACTTTGCAGTTTGCGGTATCTTTCCAGCAATTCCAGTCCGTTTTTCTTCTCGATATAATTGCTGTCGTTCGACAAATAATCGACCATCTTGCCGTATGCTGGCTCGTAGCCATAGCATTCTGCCATTATGAAACTGTATGCGGCGCAACGGCTTTCTTCGTCCTCCCAACCGGAATACAACGAATGAAGACTCAACCAATCGTATTTTTGCACATCGCCTTTCTCTATTATGTCAACCAAGGAGGAATCGTCCATCACCTCCAAATAGACTATGTTGTGCGTGCATCCCGGCAACAATAGGAATAATGACGGTAAAATTAAACATATTATATTTTTCATACGTCAATCATTGTTTGATAATACTGTTTTTAAAACATCCCATTCTAAACAAATTGCATCACTTTTATATATAAATAACTTATAAACAGAATCGTCCAATAAATTTTCAGAAAACTTTGCAATGTCCGACTCATTTACGAAGCATAACTTCGATTTCATAAAAGTTGCTATTTCCTTGTCAATAAAATTCCGTTTAAAATTATCAGCAATTATATAAAACCTAAACGTTTCATCAGGAGGAATTACTGTAATAAAGAAATCAGGTATAGAGCATATTGCATTTTCTACATTTGCATCCATATAAATTTGTAAAATAGGTGGGGATGGTTCTTGGGGGTTCATCCTTTTCATAAAATGTTTTCTTGCTTTGTCTTCTCCTGACAATCCTGATTGAGAATTTTCTTTGTCAAACCAAATCCAGATTGATTCTTTGTTGTTATTTTTTATTTTATACGCTACTTGATATATAATACTATCTCCTATAGCATATGTCTCAGTTGCCACTTCTATGTTTTGGGCAACAGAAACAATTGCTATAACATATAATGTTATTGTTGTCAACAAATATTTCATTATCTTTTTATGTTTTTAATTGTTTCTTTCCTCGATTTGATGATACGGTTCAATAATTCTATATTCACATCCCTGTTTCCTTTTATTATATGGCCTGATTTTGTTCGGTCTAAGGTATTTATATACATAATTGTATGGCCATAACCTTCATGACTGAAAGTCTCTGCCTTCCCAATAGTTGAGAGTTTCGCATTGATGTATATGTCTATTACATTTTTTGAAATAGAATTTACCCCACTTTCCCCTTTCCCCGGCAAAAGAGTCACTCCCAATTTACCTGTCTCTCCTGTGGTTATTCCACTTGCATTTTTTTAATTCAGGGTCTGCAAAATATGAATCAGCCTCTTCATGTCTCATTTGAAATTCCTGCAAATGGCCATCATTATTTCTGTCGGGGTCGATGGCGTTTATCGGGTTGTCGGCCTGAAATGCTGTTATGAGCAGGGCTTTCATAGACAATGGATTTATCAACGCCGTGAATTTAAGGATTTGTACGGCGAAAAGCAAATTCTACGGTGTGTTATAAAACATACTGTCAGGCGTTTTTGCGGCGGAAGCGTCCGAGGGCATAACTTAGCACTTCCTGTTGCACGGACTGGCTGCGTAATCGGTTGGCTGCGTAATAGGCGGCTATGCAGATGGCTGTCTGGCAAAGCAGATTGAGCCAGTCGTTGGCTATGGCATTGCCTGTGAGCCATGCCAGGACCACGGTTGCGGCTGCGGTTGCTGCATAGGGGATGATATCGGCGGTGATTCGTGCGGCACGGTAGCCTGTAAGCCTTGCTGTGACTATCACGGAATATGCATAGAATATTGCAGAGGCTATGAGTTGTCCCCAGATCATGGCAGTTACGCCCATACGGATGGTGACGAATATTGCGGTCACCATAAGCACGTCTTTCACTATTTCGTATTCCACGAGCGCTTTTGCCCGTCCGATGGCGAGTATGTAGTTGTTGTAGAGTGATGTGAGAATCAAGAATATGCCCCGTGCGCAAAGTATCTGGAACATTATTATCGCCTCGTCCCATTTCGTGCCGAACAGGATATGGAATATGGGTCGGGAGGCAGTGACAAGCAGCAGCATTGCGGGAAAGGCGAGATAGGCAGTGAATTTGTTCATTTTCGACATTGCACCGAGCAGCCTTTCCTTGTTGTCCTGAAATCCGCTAAGCACCGGCAGGAACGATGAGGTGAGTATCTGCGAGAACGACATTATCCCCATCTTGCTCCATTTATCGGCTTGTGTGTAGCATCCAAGTTTCGCAAGGTTGTAGTATGCGCCTATTATGAATGAATAGATGTTGAGCGACACGGTGTTGAGGAAAGAGCTTGCCATCACCCCGCTTCCTACGGCGAACACCGATTTCAGGGATTTGAGGCAGAAACGGTGTCGCGGAATCCATCCTGTGGTAGCCCACAGGAACGCCGACTTTACGAACGAAAGAATCAGCGTCTGCCATACTATGGCCCATGCCCCATAGCCGGCTACGGCAAGCCATATTCCGGCTGCGCCGGATATGATGAGCCCGACGGTGTTGCTTATGGCTATTTTCTGCACGGTCATCTGCTTCATCAGGCGGTTGGTCTGCACGATGGCGGTGGCATTGATTATGAACGACAGGAACATCGCGCGCGACAGCCACACGAGCCTCCCGTCGTTGAAAGCCGATGCTATCAGCGGCGCACAGAACCATAGTACGGCATAGATTGCCACGCTCATGGCGAGATTGAACCACAGTACGGTGCAGTAGTCGGTCTCTGTAGGCGATTTTTTTTGTATTAGCGCGCTTGAGAAGCCGCTATCGACGAAAAGCGAAGCAAACGACTGGAAAACGAGCATCGCCCCTACCAGCCCGAAATCTTCTTTTGACAGCAGATTGGCGAGCACTACGCCCGTGACGGCATAAAGCAGCTGCGACGCGAACTTGTCGATGGTGTTCCATTTCAAAGTACGCGCCGTGCGCAGTTTTATGTCCGCTTCAGCCATAAGCCCTATCAGATGCTTTCAGGTTCGGAGATGGTAGCCGGTGATTCGGGCTCGCCGGTTTTCGGTCTTCTGACCGGTTTCCGTTCCGAGGAAGTGGCGTTGTCCTCGAATACGTCGTCGATTACCTGCGGCGTAGCTTGAGGCGCTTCGTTCTTCACGGGTTGCTTGGTCTCTTCTTCGGCTTCCTGTGCGGGCTCTCCTTCTGACTTAATGGCTTTGACCGTTGTGAGTCCGCTTTTCTCAATCTTTGCCGGATTTCCGTTGTAATATACCTTGCCTGTGCCGAGCCCGCGTATTTTCAGTTTTTCCGACGGTGTGCAATATACGGAGCCTGTTCCGGTGACGCGGCAGTCGATTTCCTGTGCTGCGATTCCATAGGCATCGATGGAGCCTGCACCGATGGTATATAGTTCAAGCGAGCGGCATTTGCCTGTGGCTTTTATGAATCCCTTTCCGGTCTGCACTTTCAGGCTGATGGATGTCGCATCGAGCCCGTATGCGGTGATATTGCCATTTCCCTGGGTGGAGAGTGTTATGGCAGAAGCCGGTTTTATCTCCTTTATTGTGACGTTGCCTTCCCTCCAGTTCTCCACTTTCGACAGGAATGTGGAATAAGCATACACGGTGGGCAGGTCGTCGGCTTTTTGAGCTTCCTGCGCCAATTGTATCTTCAGCTTTCCTTTTGTGCTTTCCGTCATTATGTAGGACGCGTATTCCGGTTTCGTGTCGAACACTACAAATCCCACCGAATCGGGATTGGTGGAATATACGACATTCAATTTGTCGTTGAGTACCAGTTCGTTGAATTCCCCTACCGGGATTTTGTAGGTCTCTGCATTCAGTGCGGCTGCCATGGAAGCAAAAGCCATTAGTAATAAGGATGACTTTTTCATATTGATAGTTGCTTTTAGATGTGTAAATATTCTTTTTCTATTTTTTCAAGCACGTTTTCAAGCTCATCGCGTGTCTTTGCCTGAAGCATCGCTATGCGTGTGGCCCGGAAATCGGGTATGCCTTTGAACAGTGGTGAAGCTGCAAGATGCCGGCGGATATGGAGTATGCCGCGATATTCGTCGATGCGTCCGATGCTCTCGTCTATCTGTCGGCGCAACAGCGACATCTTTTCCTTTGCCGGTATTTCCGGCATTCTGTGCCCGTGTCGCAGGAAATATTTCATTTCCCTGAATATCCATGGCGCCCCGATAGCCGCCCTGCCCACCATTATGCCGTCAACGCCGTAGCGCTGGTAGTATTCCGCAAGTTTCTCGGGGGAGGTAATGTCTCCGTTCCCGATTATTGGAATTGAGATGCGCGGGTTGGCTTTCACTTCTCCTATCAGAGTCCAGTCAGCCTCACCGTTGTACAGTTGGCTGCGTGTGCGTCCGTGTATGGTCAGTGCCCGTATCCCGCAATCCTGCAATTGTTCGGCAAGGGTGGTGATAATCTTGTTTTCGCAATCCCAGCCGAGCCGTGTCTTGACGGTTACCGGGAGTTTAACGGCATTTACCACTGCCCGTGTTATGGCAAGCATTCTCGGCACATCGCGCAGCATTCCTGCTCCCGCTCCTTTCGATGCTACTTTTTTCACCGGGCATCCGAAATTGATGTCGATCACGTCGGGACCTGCCTGCTCGGCTATTTCGGCGGCACGCACCATCGGCTCTACCTCCTTCCCGTAGATCTGTATGGCTACCGGCCGCTCCGCATCCGATGTATGGAGCTTGCGCACGGTGCTGTTGATATTGCGTACCAACGCATCGCACGACACGAATTCGGTATATACCATATCTGCTCCTTGTTCTTTGCAAATTAGCCGGAACGAGGGGTCGGTCACGTCCTCCATAGGAGCAAGCAATACTGGGCGTTCGCCCAAGTCAACGGTGCCTATCTTCATTTTTTTAATAAACGCTGCTTTTCTTACGTTTGTTCAAAGGGGCCTGGTTTTGAATACACAATGCAAATTTAGATATAAAAAAGATATCAGGGATTGCATTGTATTGCATATGCTGTCAATTTAAGAAGCATTAATGTCCGATATGTCATTTTATCTGTCGCAGCATTTCGGTCACGGTAAGTCCCGTCAGCGGATGCCGCCATTCCGGCGACAGCTCCGAGACAGGGACAAGCACGAAATCGCGTTCTGTCATTCTTGGATGGGGGACAGTCAGCCTTCTGCCGTTTATCACTTTGTCGCCAATGAAAATGATGTCGATGTCGAGAATCCTGTCTGTATAATTCCCTTCCTTGTCGCGGTGGCTTCCGCTTCCGGCTTCCCTTTCGATGTTTTGGAGACGGTCAAGCAATGATTCCGGGTCTGTTTCCGACTCGAAAATAGCGGCAACATTATAAAAGGGGTTATCTGAATGATAACCCCATGCTTCTGATTCATAGACAGATGATACGTTGATGCGTCCGTCTGCCAGCTTGCGTATTTTTTCTATGGCGAACCGCAGATTTGCGCTGCGGTCGCCAAGATTCGAACCGATACTGACACAAACGGCAGGCATCAGCGTCAAAGCTTTTTAGACACAGCCACTTCTTCGAAGGCTTCTATCATATCGCCTTCCTTGACATCATTGTAGTTGCTGATGTTGAGACCGCAGTCATAGCCCGACGCCACCTCTTTCACATCGTCCTTGAATCGCTTAAGCGAGCCAAGCTCTCCAGTGTAGATTACAATGCCGTCGCGGATGAGGCGCACTTTGCTCGTGCGTTTGATTTTGCCTTCGCGTACCATACATCCGGCAATCGTGCCGACACGTGAGATCTTGTAGGTTTGCAGCACTTCTGCCGTTCCTGTGATTTCTTCTTTGATGTCAGGCGAAAGCATGCCTTCCATAGCATCCTTCACCTCTTCTATCGCGTCGTAGATGATTGAGTAAAGGCGGATGTCCACTCCTTCGTTTTCGGCAAGCCGTTTTGCTGCTACCGACGGGCGCACCTGGAAGCCTATGATTACTGCGTCGGAAGCTGCGGCGAGTGTCACGTCGGATTCGGAAATGGCTCCTACTGCCTTGTGTATGACGTTGACTTGCACTTCCGGTGTTGACAGTTTTATCAATGAGTCGCTCAGTGCTTCGATTGACCCGTCAACATCGCCTTTGACGATGAGGTTGAGCTCGTGGAACTCGCCTAACGCGCGGCGACGTGCGATGTCGTCGAGACCCGGCATATGGCGAGTGCGTTCTTTCTGTTCGCGTTGCAGTTGTTCGCGACGGTTGGTTATTTCTCTGGCTTCACGCTCGCTGTCGAGTATGTGGAATGTGTCGCCGGCTGTCGGTGCGCCGTTCAGTCCTAATACCAATGCCGGTGCCGACGGCCCTGCTTCGGTGATGCGCTGGTTGCGCTCGTTGAACATTGCCCGTATCTTGCCGTAGTTTGTGCCGGCAACCATGATGTCGCCCACATGGAGCGTGCCGTTGCTGACTAACACTGTCGCCACATAGCCGCGTCCTTTGTCGAGCGACGATTCGATGACGGAGCCTGTTGCCTTGCGGTCGGGGTTGGCCTTTAAGTCAAGCATTTCCGCTTCAAGCAGCACTTTCTCCATCAATTCGGCGACTCCTATACCTTTTTTTGCCGATATTTCCTGCGATTGGTATTTGCCACCCCAATCTTCCACAAGGTAGTTCATATTTGCGAGCTCTTCCTTGATTTTGTCGGGGTTGGCATCAGGCTTGTCTATTTTGTTGATTGCGAAAACTATTGGCACTCCGGCGGCAGAGGCGTGGTTGATTGCCTCTATGGTTTGCGGCATCACATTGTCGTCGGCAGCCACGATGATTATGGCGATGTCTGTCACTTTCGCTCCGCGTGCACGCATGGCCGTAAACGCTTCGTGTCCCGGGGTGTCGAGGAATGTTATGCGTCGCCCGTCTTCCAGCTTGACGTTGTAGGCGCCAATATGCTGCGTGATTCCGCCGGCTTCTCCGGCAATCACGTTTGAGTTGCGGATATAGTCGAGCAGCGATGTCTTACCGTGATCGACGTGTCCCATTACGGTCACGATTGGCGGACGTTGTCTCAAGTCCTCTTCCTTGTCGGCCTCCTCTGTAATGGCTTCTGATACTTCCGCGCTTACATATTCGGTCTTGAATCCGAATTCTTCGGCTACGATGTTGATTGTTTCGGCGTCAAGACGCTGGTTGATTGAAACCATTACGCCAAGGCTCATACAAGTGGCTATTACCTTGTTGACCGGTACGTCCATCATCAATGCAAGGTCGTTTGCTGTGACAAATTCCGTAAGGCGCAGCACTTTGCTTTCCGCCTTTACCATTTCGGCTTCTTCGCGTTCGCGCTCTTCGTACGCCTCGCGTTTTTCCTTGCGCCATTTTGCGCTCTTTTTCTGAGGCTTGTTGGTGAGGCGGGCAAGTGTTTCCTTTATCTGCTTCTGTACGTCCTCGTCGCTGACCTCTGGCTTGATGTGGCGTTTCGGCTTTTGACGGTCCTTGTTTTTAGCGTTGCGTTTCTGGTTGTCGTCCTTGCTTTGTGGCATTTGGTTGGAGCTGTTCTCGATGTCGATTTTCTCCTTCCCTATGCGTTTGCGCTTTTTCTTTTGCTCGTTGCCGCTGGCGGTGCGCTCTTTTTCTTTCAATATGCGCTCTTTCCGCTTTTCGTCCTTTGTCTTCTTCTTTGGACGTGTCTGCTGGTTTATTTCGTCGAGATTTATTTTCCCGACGATTTTCGGAGCGGCTATCTGCTGCACGACGGTGATTATTTCAGTGCCGTCGGCATTCATTTGAATGCTCTTGTTCGCGCTCTTTTCCGGAGCCTGTTTCTTAGGCTTTTCATTCACTGGTGCCGGAATAGAGGGTTTTGCCGCCTCAACCTTTGCCTGCTCTGGTTTCTTTTCGGGCTCAGGCTGTTGTTCCTGGGGCTTAGGCTTCCCTGCATTGTCAAGGTCGATTTTCCCAACCACTTTTGGCTTGGAAATGGGCTCAATGACCGTCTTTATCTCTTCCGGCTTGGGTTGTGAGGCCGGTTTTGCCTTTTCTTTCTGGCGCGACGAAAATTGTTGCTCTGATTTCGACTTCAAGTCCTTGTCGGTCTTGAACTCTTTCACGAGCATGTCATACTGTTCGTCGGTGATGCGGGAATTAAGCCCGTTCTCAACGTTTTGGTTGTTCTTTTTAAGGAATTCCACTAATGTCGGAATCCCTACATTCAGGTCTTTTGCTGCTTTACTTATCTTTATTGCCATATATTTTTTAAGCGGTTTCTTAATAAAAATTAAATCACCTTAACCCTTGACATTGCCAGTTGGCAGGGGGTTTGCAGCCCTTAGTCCTCAAATTCCGATTTGAGCACTTCTATTACGTGGTCAACAGTGCTTTCTTCAAGGTCTGCCTTGTCGATAAGCTGTTCGCGTGGCATATTGAGTACCGACTTGGCGGTAGTGCAACCGATAGCTTTCAGGGCATCGATTACCCATTGGTCTATTTCGTCGCTGAACTCATCGAGATAGATGTCGTCGCTGTCTTCCGTGAAGCGGTAAACGTCGATCTGGTAGCCTGTAAGCATCGTAGCGAGCTTTATGTTAAGACCGCCTTTTCCGATGGCAAGCGAAACTTCTTCAGGACGTAGCATCACTTCTGCATACTTTTCTTCTTCATTGATGCGCACAGAGGAAATCTTTGCAGGACTCAACGCGCGGCGGATATACAATTCCGGGTTGGTAGTATAGTTGATTACGTCGATGTTTTCGTTGCGGAGCTCACGCACGATGCCGTGGATGCGTGAACCTTTCACACCTACGCATGCCCCTACCGGGTCGATGCGGTCGTCGTAGGATTCCACAGCAATCTTCGCCCTTTCGCCCGGGATGCGGGCAATGGCTTTAAGAAGAATAAGCCCGTCATGGATTTCCGGTACTTCAAGCTCGAAAAGACGGCGCAAGAAATCGGGGCTTGTGCGTGATATGATTACTTTTGGATTGTTGTTAGTATTCTGCACTTCCTTGATTACGGCGCGTACAGTCTCTCCCTTGCGGTAGTGGTCTGAGGGTATCTGCTCCTCTTTTGGGAGAATAAGCTCGTTGTGATCCTCGTCGAGTATCAGCACCTCGCGTTTCCAAATCTGGTAAACTTCCCCGCTGACAATTTCGCCTTCCATAGATTTGAATTTGTTGTAGATGGCGTCTTTCTGCAGGTCGAGTATCTTTGATGCGAGGGTCTGGCGCAGTGTAAGGATGGCACGGCGTCCGAATTTCTCGAAACGTATTTCTTTTGTGACTTCTTCTCCTATTTCGCATTCGGCATCGATGGTGCGTGCCTCGGTGAGACCGATTTGCATGCTCGGGTTCTCTACGGCGCCATCTGCGACCACTTCGAGGTTCTGGTAGATTTCACAATCCCCCTTGTCAGGATTCATTATGACGACGAAATTCTCGTCGGAACCAAACATCTTAGCCAGCACGTTGCGGAATGATTCCTCAAGCACGCTGATCATTGTGGTCTTGTCTATGTTTTTCAGCTCCTTGAACTCGGCGAAGCTGTCAACCATACTTATGGATTCTTCTTTTTTAGCCATAATCGTGTTTAAAAATCTATTAAGTATTTCGTGTATTTTATTTCATCATAGCCGAACGACAGGGGCTCGTCGATTATCACTGGGCGTTTGGCTCCTTCAGGCTTCACTTTCTTTTGTATTTCTATTGTGAAGCTATTGTCGTCGGAGGCGGTGAGCTTTCCTTTCAGCTTGCGTCCGTCCTTTGTCAGCACCTCTACCTGGTTGCCGGTGTTTTTTGCATATTGGCGTGGTGTGCGCAACGGGGATGTCAATCCTGCCGATCCTATTTCCAGCTCGTAGTCCTCGATGTCGCGGTCAAAAGTTTCTTCCACCTTGCGGCTCAGAGCTGCGCAGCTGTCGATGTCAACGGCTGTGTCGCTGTCGATTTCCACGACTATGCGGTTGTCTTTGCCTACGGTGACGTCAACAAGAAACATATCTGTTCCTTCCAGTCCTTGTTCTATCGTCGATACGAGTAAGTCTTTGTCAATCATACCAAAGTTTCATTAATAATAATGGAGAGAACTTCCGCCCCCTCCATTTCCATTCCGTTGCAAATATACTAATTTGTGCCTTATTACGCAACTAATTATGTGACAGCCGATTCTAACGCTGTATTAATTAGTTATTTTTAACAATCAGGCGGCTGTTATAAGTAATATTAACACAGATGCGAGCAAATTAAAAAGCTGACGACATTGCCGCCAGCTTTGTTTGTACCCGAGATCGGACTCGAACCGACAAGGTTGTTACACCACTAGAACCTGAAACTAGCGCGTCTACCAATTTCGCCACCCGGGTGTTTGATTCTTGGGGCAAAGATACGGCAAATATTGTTAACGCAAGCATATTTAGATGGTTTTTTGTGATTGTGACTGATATTTTTTCTACCTTTACACAGTTTTTTGAAACGGATTGATTTTATAAACGATTAAAATAAAAGTATTTAGATATGGAATTTGTAAAGCCTGGCAAGTTTGTGGAACTTGCATATGATTTGTATGAAGTTGATGGAGAAAACGAAGTCAAGATGGTGGGATTCTCCAAGGAGCATCCTGACAGGATTGTTTTCGGAGTGGATGATTCTGTGATTCCTGCTTTTTGTGATGCGATAGAGGGCAAGACCGTCGGTGACACTTTCGAAATAACACTTTCTCCAAAAGATGCTTTCGGACCGCGCCGTGAGGAGCACGTTATGGAGCTTGACCGTGAGCTTTTCAATGACGAGGATGGGAAATTCGACGAAAAGCACGTGTATGATGGTGCGGCAATCACGATGATGACCGCCGAGGGATATCCTGTTTCAGGCCTGGTGTTGTCGGTTACTCCCTTGAAAGTGAAAATCGATTTCAATCATCCGCTTGCGGGCAAGACGGTGCATTATAAAGGGGAGATTTTGTTGGTGCGTGATGCTACTGAGGCAGAATTGCATCCGTCGTGTGGTGGCGGTTGTGGTGACTGTGGCGGTTGCGGTCACGACCATGACCATTGTGGCTGCGGCGACGGTTGCTGCCACTGATTGAAAACCGAATTGATTTACGGAATATCCGCCGTGCCTGTCCGGTCTTTGCTCCCGGCGGCATGGCGGTTGTGTTTTCTCTTTTTTTACTTTTGGCGGCGCCTTAGTGCGGTAGCTTTGCAACGTAAACCAAATATTTGATACTATGGATAAGGAAAACACCATTTCTTCTGATGCTGGTAATGGCAGATGCATTGCGGATTCGGTCTTGGAATTTCTTGCAAAGCGTCATCCTGATGATGAGCAGGCATTGGATTCTCTCATTACTTTGCTTGCGGGCGGAATTGAGGATGAGATGCTTATGGAAGCGGTCTATAAAGGTGCTAACTATGAGCGCGATGTTGCTGCGGCAAGGGAGCAGGGCAGGATTGCTGGCAGAAATGAAAAAATCGAATTGGAGAAACAGGTAAAGGCGGTTTCTGTCATTGCCGATGACGGTGGAGTGGAAGCTTGCAATGACGAGTTGCCGTTGTTGAGGCATATGCGCCGTAGCGTGTGGGATGATTGAAGCGGATAATCTTTCTGATAATTTAATTGTAATACGATGGAAAACAAAAATGTTGAAAGCGAAAAAGGATTGAATTGCTGGTATGTCGCAGCTGCGATGGCGTTGCTGCTGATATTTGCGTGGCTAATGACAGATTGCTCGGGTGCATTGCTTGCCATGCCTGTTGTTGCAGGTGTGGCTGGCGGAAAACACGTGGTGGGAGAACCGTTGACAATTGCTGTGGCAAAACAGAATTCTCCGGATTTGATTGTTAATGAAATCGACCGCCGTATTGTGAAAATCCGTCCTATGGCGACTCCTGTTGACCAATTGTCGCGATGGGCAGGAGCGAAACGGGCCGGTAGTATGATTGTGGACTATTATTCGGTTGACACACGTCCTACTACGGCTGTGGTCACATCTGATTGGATCGGACCGGATGAAACAGGGAGTGCAGCTTTTCAGGAAGCTTCGTTTTCTGTTGACAATCCGGCTGTGATAGAAGTATCGGAAACGCTTCTGGTGAAAGGGGTTAAAGGCTATGAAATCGATGGGGTGACTTCGTCTAATCAGGATTTGGTGCTTTATGTCACAGGCAAGGATGGCAACAAGGTGAAGGCTATGGCTGTCAATGGGCAGACTCTTTCCGGATTCACGCAATGTGTACCCTCGATTATTTCAGGAACGGCTATTGTTAGGATGGGACGCGCGGCTTCTGAGCTTGATGTGCAGACACCGCAATTCGAGGCATTGCCTGTGAAGTCGCAGAATTTCTGCCAGATTTTTAAAATGCAGATAGAGCAAAGCACGTTACATAAGATTGCCAATAAGGAAGTGGGGTGGACTTTCAGCGACCAGGAGGAGGCTGCTGTGTATGATATGCGTCTCGGAATGGAGAAGAATTTCCTTTTTGGAGTGAAAGCACGTGTGCATGACGAGAGCAAGCACGAGGACATTCTTCTTACCGGCGGAATCTGGGGGCAGGCAGGAGGAGAATTTTCTTATGAGAATGGTGCGCTTGATCAGGACACTGTCATTGCGATGATGCGAAAGGCGTTTACAGGCAATGCCGGTAACAAACGGAAAGTGCTGATAGGCGGATCGGGGCTCATTGAGCAGCTTAATAAATTGGAATCGACCAAGGTGGTGATGGCTGGAGAGAACGTGGTGAAATGGGGCATTGATTTCACTGAAATGCGTTCTAAGTTCGGGCGGCTTTACGTTTTGTTGTCGGAGGTGTTTGATGAGTGTGGTATGGAAAACTGTGGAATGATAATCGATCCGGAATATTTGCAGAAATACAGCCACATACCATTCACTACCGAACAGCTTAACCTGAAATCGGCTGGAGTGCGCAATACCGATGCTATCGTGCTTACCGAGGCCTCATGCATGGTGCTGCGCTATCCGAAAGCCCATCTGCGCATCATCGGCTAATTTGCTTTTGTTTTGTGTGTTTCCGGGGCAGTCAAGGCATTAATGCCGTAGCTGTCCCGGAATTTTGTTTGCATAGACGGTCCCTGTTATTTTGAGCATTCCCCGATTTACCGTATATTTGCACTCATAAACCTAACATACCTAAACGAAATGAACAAAATCAGATTTTGGCTTGTGGCGGCATTTGCCACTTTGTCGATGGCGGCTTCTGCCGCAGTTGTGGTCGGTGCGGCATCGACCGATGAATATGTCCCTTTGTTGAAAGGAAAGAAAGTTGCATTGCTCAGCAATCATACGGGAATGGTCGGCAACGAGCATGTGCTCGACATTATGCTTGCCGAGGGTGTTAACGTCACTACTATTTTTTCTCCGGAGCATGGTTTCCGTGGCACTGCCGATGCGGGAGAGCATGTGTCGAGCAGCGTTGACGAGAAGACAGGTATTCCTATCGCTTCTCTTTATGATGGCAAAAGCCGCACTCCAAAGAAGGAGGTGATGGACAATATAGACATAATAGTCACCGACATTCAGGACGTGGGGTTGCGTTATTACACATATTATTGCACTATGGTTGATTTGATGAACGCAGCCATAGCATATGGAAAGGAATTTATGGTGCTAGACCGTCCGAATCCTAATGGAATGTATGTTGACGGCCCGATACTTGATATGAAATACGAATCGGGAGTAGGGCGTTTGCCGATTACTGTCGTGCATGGTATGACATTGGGCGAGATTGCGAATATGGCCAATGGTGAAGGATGGCTGAAGGACGGAAAGAAAGTGAAACTGACGGTGATAAAGTGCAAGAATTACACTCATCAGACTCGTTACGAGCTTCCGATTGCTCCGTCGCCCAACCTTCCTAATATGCATTCTATTTATCTTTATCCATCGACTTGCTATTTTGAAGCTACCCCGGTAAGCCTTGGTCGTGGCACTGATAAGCCTTTCCAAGTGTACGGGCATCCGGATATGAAGGGCTACAGCTTTTCTTTCACTCCGCGCAGCATCGACGGTGCTAAGAATCCTCCGCAACTCGACAAGCTTTGCCATGGTGTTGACCTTACGGGCATTCCTGACGAGGAGGTAATTGCGCGTGGCATCAATCTCGAATATCTTATAGACGCTTATAATAATCTTGGAATAGGCGATGAGTTTTTCACTTCGTTCTTTGAGAAGCTTATCGGCAACGGAGAGATTCGCAAGATGATTGAGGAAGGAAAAAGCGCTGACGAGATAAAAGCAACGTGGAAGGACGATGTGGAGAAATTCAAGAAGCAGCGCAAACCCTATTTGCTTTATGCTGAATAATAAAATTAGATGATATGAGTACTGCTTGGATTGTGTTAGCGACAATCGCTTTCTATTTTGTTCTGTTGTTCATAATCTCGTGGATTACAGGGCGTAAGACTGATAATGCCGGATTCTTTACGGGTAACCGTAAGTCGCCGTGGTATATGGTTGCCGTAGCGATGATAGGAGCCAGCATCTCAGGTGTGACGTTCATCTCTGTACCGGGGGCTGTGCTTGCCGGGGGATATTCTTACATGCAGATGGTTCTTGGCTTCTTCGTGGGGTCGGTAATTGTCGCTTTTGTGCTTATCCCGATGTTCTACAAGATGAATCTGATGAGTATCTATGGTTATCTTGAGAACCGTTTCGGATTGTCGTCCTACCGTACAGGCGCATGGTTCTTTTTCGTGTCGAAGATGCTTGGCGCGTCTGTGCGTTTCTTCGTGGTTTGCGTGGTTTTGCAGACCTTGGTGTTCGAACCGCTTAATATGCCATTCACGTTGAATGTCATACTTACAGTGGCGCTTATTTGGCTGTATTCGTTCCAGGGTGGTGTCAAGTCGCTGATTTGGACCGACTCTCTGAAGACTTTCTGCCTTGTGCTTTCTGTGGTATGTTGCATTGTCTATATCGCCAAGAGTCTTGGGCTCGGTTTGTTTGAATTGCCTTCGGCGGTGGCCGACCATCCGACGAGCAAGATATTTTTCTTTGACGACCCCAATGATGGGCATTATTTCTGGAAACAGTTCATTGCAGGTGTGTTTATGGTGATAGCCACTACCGGTCTTGATCAGGATTTGATGCAGCGCACATTGAGCTGCAAGAATTTCCGCGAGTCGCAGAAGAATATGATTGTAAGCTCGTTCATTCAGATATTCGTCATCGGGTTGTTCCTTGTGCTCGGCACTTTGCTTTATATGTATGCCGGCGACAATCTCCCGATGAAGGACGGCAAGGTCGTTGGCGACGCTTTGTTCGGCGATGTGGCGTGGAGCGAGGGTTTCCCGGTGTTTATCGGCGTGATTTTCATCATCGGGCTTATAGCCGCCGCTTATTCGGCTGCCGGAAGTGCTTTGACGGCGTTGACCACATCGTTCACGGTCGATATCCTTAAGGCAAATGAAAAGCAAGGGGAGAAGGACTTGACGCTTACTCGCAAACTGGTGCATATTATCATGTCGCTGCTGATGGTGATTGTAATCGTGGTGTTCTACGAGCTCAACGACGACAGCGCTATCAATGCCGTGTACAGTCTTGCGGCATATACTTACGGACCGATTCTCGGTATGTTTGTGTTCGGGCTTGCCTCGAAGAAGCCGGTACGCGACCGTTGGGTGCCGGTGGTATGTGTGGCTTCGCCGATAATCTGCTATATATTGCAGACTAACAGTGAGGCTTGGTTCGGCGGTTGGCAGATCAGTTTCGAACTGCTTATCATCAACGCGCTTGTGACAGTGGCAGGACTTTGTCTGCTGATTAAAAAGAAATAGCGGAGATAATGGCACGGGGACTTCTTGAGAAGTATATCTGGGTGCTTGAAACCATCCAGCGTTATGGAAGAATCTCGCGCCACGAACTCGACAGATTGTGGCAAGGCTGCTCGTTTTCAGGCGGGCAGCCTTTGGCACGACGTACGTTCTACAATTATCGCCAGGCTATAGAGGAATTGTTCGGCATATCCATCGGATATGATTCCTCCACATATGAGTACTATATAGCTGGAGGACAGGAACAGGGTGGAATGAGCAATTGGCTCATAAATTCTATGTCGATAAGCGGTATGCTTTCCGATGCTTCGATGCTTTCCGACAGGATTATGCTTGAGGAAGTGCCGTCGGCAAAAGGGTTTTTGCCGACAATCATCGAGGCGATGCGCAATTCCCGGAAAATAGAGTTTTCATATACGCCGTTTTACCGTACGGTCACTACCAAGGGCATTGTTCTTGAGCCTTATTTTTTGAGGATATTTCGCCAGCGGTGGTATCTGATAGGCTACAATGTTAAGGAACGGCGGATAAAGACCTATTCGCTTGACCGCTTCAATGAGGTGAACATCATGAATACCGCTTTCGATATGCCGGAAATGACAGTTGCCGGTTTTTTTGAGAATTGTTTCGGTATAACTTCTTCAGAAGGAGAGGTGAAGACGGTCGTTTTGAGGGCTGATAGCGAGCAGTCTAAGTATTTGAGGGCTTTGCCGCTTCATCAGTCTCAGCAGGAGCAGGTGTGCGATGGGTATTCATTGTTTCATTATCGACTTTATATCACTTATGATTTCATTCAGGAGCTGCTTTCGTTTGGCGATAAGGTAACGGTCGTCTCTCCTCCGGAACTTAAGGCTGCCGTAATCGACACTTTGCGTAAGTCGCTTTCCAACTACGAGCGGTAGGGGCTGGCTAATGTGTTTTCTGTAAGGTTGTATTTGCGTCCTGCATAGTCGGTGTGTCGTGAAATAATGATAACTTTGCATTGTCGTATATAAATAATGAACAAGATGTTGAGACTTAATTGTTTTATACAAGTGGCAGATGCTGCCTATGATGCTGTGCTTGAGGAGGCGAAGGCTTTGACTGCAGCTTCGTTGAAGGAGGATGGTTGTATTGCATATGATATCTTTGAGAGCGCCACTCGTCGCGGTGTGATGATGATTTGTGAGACGTGGCGTGACGA
This sequence comes from Candidatus Limisoma faecipullorum, assembly GCA_017694955.1. GTDB lineage: Bacteria > Bacteroidota > Bacteroidia > Bacteroidales > Muribaculaceae > Limisoma > Limisoma faecipullorum. The sequence goes on along the minus strand of JADIMC010000034.1, from coordinate 14,886 downwards.
GAAGGCATTGGATGCACATTCAGCCACGGAGCACTTCAAATTGCATGTTGGCAATATCGAGAAGCTTGCCTCGTTGAAACTTGAGAAGTTCAATTTTTAAGCATTTCCGATATGCTGCATTTTGAATGCGATTACACGGAAGGTGCGCATCCTGCCGTGATTGAAAAGATTTGCTCTACCAATATGGAGCAGACTTGTGGATATGCCAACGACAGGTATTGTGAGGATGCAAGGTCGCTTATAAGGCAGCTTGTCGGTATTCCTGACGCTGATGTGCATTTCCTTGTAGGAGGGACACAGTCAAACCGGACTGTGATTTCAGCATTGTTGCGCCCTCATCAGGGCGTGGTGGCTGCGACGACAGGTCATATTGCCGTTCATGAGACTGGTGCTGTTGAGGCATCCGGACACAAGGTGCTTACAGTGCATTCGGCAGATGGGAAACTGAAGGCCTCCGATGTCAAGGAGCTTGTTATGGCTCATTATGCCGACGCTGACCATGAGCATTGTGTGCAACCGGGTATGGTGTATGTTTCTTTTCCGACCGAAACAGGCACATTGTATTCTAAAAAGGAGTTGGAGCAGTTGAGCGGGATATGTTGTGAGCTTGGATTGCCTTTGTTTATTGATGGTGCCCGTCTTGGCTATGGGCTGATGGCTGACGGCAACGACCTGACATTGCCTGAAATAGCGCGCATGTGCGATGTGTTCACTATCGGTGGAACGAAATGCGGTGCATTGTTCGGCGAGGCTGTTGTGTTCACTGGTAATGCGTTGGGACGTGATTTCCGTTATCTTATTAAGCAAAATGGTGGAATGCTCGCGAAAGGCAGATTGCTTGGCTTGCAATTCCTGGCATTGCTTTCCGACGGTATCTATTTTGAGATTTCAAAGCGTGCCGACAGGCTTGCAATGAAGGTCCGTACGGCACTCGAAGCTGCCGGATTGGAGCTTTGCAGCCCGTGTACCACTAACCAGCAGTTTGTCTATATGCCTGTTCCTGTGTTGGAGAAGTTGGAGGAGAAATATGTGTTTTCTGTCGCTCCGTGTGGAAGGGAAGGATGGAGGTTGGTGAGGATATGCACGTCGTGGGCGACAACGGATGATGCGGTTGATGCTCTTATTACCGATATCTCAGCTTGTATGGAAGAAAAAATTTAAAATCATAGCAAATGAAATTATTAATTGACAGAATATTGCAGGACGGGCGTTCGTTGCCAGGGGGGATATTGAAAGTTGACAGCTTTCTTAACCATCAGCTTGACCCGAATCTTATGTACAAGGTCGCGGAGGAGTTCAGCAGGCGGTTTGCCGGCAAGCGCTTCAATAAGATTGTGACAATCGAGGCAAGCGGTATCGCTCCGGCTATAATGATGGGCTATATATTGCAGCTTCCGGTAGTGTTTATTAAGAAAAAGCAGCCTAAGACGATGGACAATATGCTCGTTTCCGAGGTGAAATCCTTTACGAAAAACCGTGTCTATACGGTATGCATCAGTCGTAATTTCCTTACCCCTGACGACCACGTGGTGTTTATAGATGATTTCCTTGCTTATGGTAATGCCGCGCTTGGAATGATTGACCTTGCATGTCAGGCAGGTGCTACTATCGAGGGAATGGGTTTCATCATCGAGAAAGGTTTCCAGGGAGGAGGTGACCGTCTCAGGGAGATGGGCTATGATGTACAGAGCCTTGCAATCATCGACAGTCTTGATGATTGTAAAATCATGATAAGGGGTAATCAGTAGAATATTGTGGCAACAATTCGGCGTGGTGTGGCTGAGTCGCGGAATTCACAGAGATAGATTCCCTGCCAGGTGCCGAGGTTAAGCCGTCTTTCTGTTATGGGAATGGTCAGCGAGACTCCGCAAAGAGTGGATTTCGTATGAGCCGGCATATCGTCGTCGCCTTCAAGGGTGTGCCGGTAGTATGGTTCTCTTTCTGGCGCTATTCGGTTGAGCGACTCGTTGAGATCGTGCCTTACGTCAGGGTCGGCATTTTCGTTGATTGTCAATGCGCAGCTGGTGTGTTTCACGAACAGGTTGAGCATCCCGTGTTCCGGAAGCTCGCCCAGATGTTTCGTCACTTCGTTTGTTATCAGATGGCATCCCCGTCTTTTTACTTGAAGCGTGAATTCGATTTGCCGTATCATTTTCAGTATGATTCTTTATGTTTATTGTTGCGTGGGTGGTGTTCAAGTATTTCGCGGCGCAGGTGCGAGCGGTCGATATGCATATAGATTTCTGTAGTCGATATGCTTTCGTGTCCGAGCATCTGCTGTATTGCTCTGAGGTTTGCGCCGCCTTCGAGCAGATGGGTGGCAAACGAATGGCGCAGCGTATGCGGGCTGATGCGTTTGTCGATTCCGCATTTAGAGCATAAATCCTTTATTATGTAGAAGATCATCACACGGCTCATCATTGCTCCGCGGCGGTTAAGAAACAATATGTCCTCACTTCCTTTTTTTATTACGAGCGAGTTGCGCTTCTCCATATATGCGAGGATGCTGTCGATGGCCGAACGCGAGATAGGGACCATGCGTTGTTTGTTTCCTTTGCCTTTCACCACTATGAATTCTTCATTGATGAAGAAGTTGGAAATCTGTAGCCCGACAAGCTCTGATACCCGTAATCCGCAACTGTAAAGAGTCTCGATTATCGCTTTGTTACGCACACCTTCATAAGTGTCAGGGTCAGTGGCTTGCTCCATTGCATCGATTTCTTTCACGGAAAGGGTGTCGGGAAGATGCTGCCCTATTTTGGGTAGTTCGAGCAGTTCTGCCGGATTATGGGGAATATAGTGCTCTATTTTCAGAAAATGGAAAAAAGCCCGTATCCCCGAAATGATGCGTGCTTGTGAGCGCGGTGATATTCCGAGGTCGTGGAGTGTGGAGAGAAATTCGTGAAGGTCTGGCTCAGTTATGTCGCTTAATTTCTTTCCGTCCTCTTCTAAATAGCGGATTAGTTTTTCCGTGTCGTCGGTATATGCCTCCACGGAGTTGCGCGACAGCCCTTTCTCGAAAGTAAGATAGGCTATGAACTGTTCCTTTATCTTTCCGATATTGTCAATTTCACGCATTGCGTGGCGGTGTCAGTATTCAAGGCATACGTTGTCAACCCACATTGTCTGTCCCGGGGTGCCTTCGTATGCTGTTCCGCAGCCGGCTGAGAACATTACCATCATATGTGTAGGCACGGCATTCGGAGCATCCCAGCCCACTTCTTTCACCGGCACCATTTTTCCCTTGCTGTTGCGGGCGTAGTAGGGACGGTCGTTGGAAATAAGCCCCATATACGATTTGAAGAAAGGTTGTTTGGTTATGTCGCCATAATGTATGGCAAGTTTGTGGTTGTTGACCCATCCGGATGTGCTTTTAACATAACGTTCGCGACCGGTACCGACGCGTTTGGCATAGATGTTGCCGTCCTTGTCTTCCCAGCGGCGTTGGAGCAGTATGAATGTTTCGCATGCGTTCTGCCGTCCTTTGAGCACTTTCTGGCTTCCGAATCCGCTGGAGTAGATCATCGGTTCACCCTCCGGGATATATGTTTTATAATCGAATATTAGATATTTTGGGCGTTTGTTGAATGCCACTCCCATATCCAGTTTGCTGTAAGGATTTTTTGTGCTTTTCACAGGCTCTATCATTCGGCCGAGGTATATGCTGCCCGATGCAAGCACATCCATATTGATGATGCCCAATGCTTTAACGTGCTCGAACACGGTGGTTAGCTTTACGCAATAGTTCCCCCCTCCACGGTTGTCGGGGAATACTGAATTGCTGCCTTTTGACACGCCGGCCACTTTTGCATATACGTTGGATGTCGCCCATGGGGAGCCTCCCATGTTGTTATATGCCTTGTTGCCGTTGATTGTTGTCGTTGGTCCTATTTCATATAGAGTCTTCGCGGCTCCTCCGATTATCGCCGATTCTTTGATGTTGCGTTTTATCCATTGCTGGAAATCACCATATTTGATGCGTTCCAGTGCTCCTGCCGTGGCGATTGATGCAATTGCCAGCAGCACAACAATGCTTAATTTCTTCATAATTATCACTTTTTCAGCGTCAAAATTAAGCATTTTGTGAAAAACGGTGAAACACATTTCCCAAAAACCTCATTAAAAGCGAAAAAACAACCACAATTCGCCAAGCTTGCATTATCTTTGCAGCCAATTATAAATGACACAGCTATGGTGTATAAGTATGATTATCTCGTTATCGGCTCGGGCATAGCCGGAATGAGCTATGCTTTGAAAGTAGCGGCTACCGGAAAGGTGGCGTTGATTTGCAAGACTAATCTGGAAGAAGCCAATACGTATTTTGCACAAGGAGGTGTGGCTTCTGTCACAAATCTTGAAGTTGACAATTTCGACAAGCACATAGAGGACACAATGATTGCCGGTGATTGGCTGAGCGACCGTGCTGCTGTCGAGAAAGTGGTGAAAGGCGCTCCGGAGCAAATCAGGCAATTGATAGAGTGGGGCGTGAAGTTCGACAAGAACGAAAGGGGAGAATTTGACTTGCACCGTGAGGGCGGCCATTCAGAATTCCGAATACTGCACCATGCCGACAATACCGGCGCTGAAATACAGGACAGCCTTATCCGTGCCCTGCAGGAGCATCCTGATATCGATGTGTTTGATAATCATTTTGCAGTCGAGATAATCACCCAGCACCATCTGGGGAAAATAGTGACACGCCGCACGCCTGACATCACTTGCTATGGCGCCTACATACTCAATCTTGCTACTAACAAGGTTGATACCTTCCTCTCGAAGGTGACGGTTATGGCCACGGGAGGTATCGTCCAGGTATATACCACCACGACAAATCCTCCGGTAGCTACCGGCGACGGAATAGCAATGGTCTATCGTGCGAAAGGGACTGTAAAGGATATGGAATTCATACAGTTCCACCCGACAGCTCTTTATCATCCGGGCGACCGTCCGTCGTTTCTGATAACAGAGGCGATGAGAGGTTACGGTGCGGTGCTGCGCACGCTCGACGGCAAGGAGTTTATGCATAAATACGACAAGCGTCTGTCGCTTGCTCCTCGCGACATCGTGGCGCGTGCTATCGACAATGAAATGAAGTTGAGAGGTGATGACCATGTATATCTGGACGTGACACATAAGGATGCGGAGGAGACAAAGCGTCATTTCCCCAATATCTATGCCAAGTGCCTTAGCTTGGGCATAGACATTACAAAGGATTACATTCCGGTAGCCCCTGCCGCGCATTATCTATGTGGCGGGATTAAGGTTGACCTTAATGCGTGTTCTTCGATACAGCGGCTTTATGCTGTGGGAGAATGCTCATGCACGGGGTTGCATGGCGGCAACCGTCTGGCTTCTAATTCGTTGATTGAGGCAGTGGTATATGCTGATGCCGCTGCAAGGCACAGTATGGACAACATCGGTCATTATTCTTTCCGTGAGGATGTGCCGGAATGGAACGACGAGGGTACGCAGCACAACGAGGAGATGGTGCTTATCACTCAAAGTCTTAAGGAGGTGAATCAGATAATGAGCACCTATGTGGGCATTGTACGTTCAAACTTGCGTCTTGACCGGGCTTGGAACCGTCTCGACATACTTTATGAGGAGACCGAGAGACTGTTCAAGCAAAGCAAGGCCTCGAAGGAGATATGCGAGCTTCGCAATTTGATAAATGTCGGATATCTGATAATGCGTCAGGCAAAAGAGCGGCATGAGTCTCGCGGATTGCATTATTCGATAGATTACCCGCCTGTGAAAAATAAAAACAATTAATAATATATAAGATTATGTCAACTTACACGGAAGATAAAGACAAAAGGAAAGTGACTACGCGCCGCCTTATCGAGATGAAGCAGCGCGGCGAAAAGATAGCGATGCTTACCGCCTATGATTATTCGATGGCGAAACTGATTGATGGGGCCGGGATGGACGTGATATTGGTTGGCGATTCGGCTTCTAACGTAATGGCAGGAAACATTACTACTTTGCCGATGACGCTCGACCAGATGATATATCACGGCAAATCGGTTATGAGGGCGGTTACACGTGCGCTTGTAGTGGTGGATATGCCTTTTGGCACTTATCAGGGCAATTCGAAAGAGGCGCTTTCTTCTGCAATCAGAATTATGAAGGAGACTCATGCCGACTGCATCAAGCTTGAAGGCGGGGCAGAGGTGCGCGAGTCGATAGAACGCATTCTCACGGCTGGCATACCGGTGATGGGACATCTTGGACTTACGCCGCAGTCTATCAATAAGTTCGGGTCATATACGGTACGCGCTCGCGAAGAAGCCGAGGCAAACAAGCTTATCGAGGATGCCAAGCTGCTCCAGGAGATAGGATGCTTTGCCCTTGTCCTTGAGAAGATTCCGGCTGAGCTTGCCGCAAAGGTGGCAAAGATGCTCGACATACCAGTGATAGGTATCGGCGCCGGTAACGGTTGCGACGGACAAGTGCTTGTGATGCACGATATGCTTGGAATCAACAAGGGATTCTCACCACGTTTTCTCCGTCGTTACGCAGATCTTGGCACGATAATCAACGATGCGGTGGCAAAATATGTTGACGATGTCAAGACTGGAGATTTTCCTAACGAGAAAGAACAATATTAATGATTGATTGTCTCCTCTGCAGTTCAGGCGGGGGAGACAATTGTTTTATTGCTGTTTTTTGTCACGATAATTCAGAAAAGCGAGAGTTGTGTGTCGAGAAGCCGGAACGAGCGGCGGTGATAGGGTGACGCTCCGAAGCTGGCAATCGCTTCACGGTGCGACTTTGTGGGATAGCCTTTATTCACATCCCATCCGTATTGCGGGTATTCAGCGGCTATCCGGCGCATATACTCGTCACGATGAGTCTTGGCAAGTATAGAGGCAGCGGCTATGCTCATCATCTTTCCGTCACCTTTAACAATGCATGTGTGCTGTATTCCGGGATAGGGCTTGAAACGGTTGCCGTCGATAAGCAGGAATTCTGGTTTTACGGTCAAGGCGGCAATGGCGCGGTGCATGGCAAGGAACGAAGCGTTGAGAATGTTGATGCGGTCAATTTCTTGTGGTGTGACTATTCCTACCGCCCAGGCAAGGGCATCGCGCTCTATTGTCGGACGCAATTTGTCGCGTTGATGTTCGCTGAGCTTTTTGGAATCATTCAGATATTCGTCAACATAGTTTTCTGGTAAAATAACGGCAGCCGCAAAAACCGGACCTGCCAGACATCCCCTGCCTGCTTCATCACATCCGGCTTCAAGCCGGCCATATTTAAGATATTGCTGCAACATAAGGCTATGAGAAGTGACTTTGAGAGGGGCGTGTTAAAGTTGTATGCTTTGGCACTTTGTTTTCCCGACTGTCTATTTATCAGTTATGCCGCTTGATTATAAAGTCGAAAAGATTGATGAAAGCCTTCTTGGCATCGCTGTCGGGATAATGGGAAATCAGCTTGCAAGCCTCGTCCTTTAACCGTTCCATTGAAGAATAAGCGTACTCTATGCCTCCCTCGTTTTTTGCAAATTCGATAAGGCGTTCTATTTCGGCATTGGTAAGCACATCCTGCATCACGATACTTTTCATTTCTTCGTGCAACGGCGATTCTTTTTTAGAAAGCGCATAGATTAGAGGCAATGTGACTTTCCCTTCACGTAAGTCGTTGCCCGTTGGTTTTCCTACTTCCGCATCGCTGAAATAGTCGAAGATATCATCTTTTATCTGGAAGCATAAACCGAGCAGCTCGACGAATCGGGCAAGGTTGTCGATATCCTGTTGAGGTGCTTTTGCCGTGTATCCTCCGACTTGCACGCAACTTCTGAAGAGAGAAGCTGTCTTTTTCCCGATTATATGGTAATAGTTGTCTTCCGTAATGCTATGGTGTTTTGCAATGTCGATTTGGTCGAGCTCTCCAGTGGAAAGTTCCTTGCCAAGCTTCGAAACGGTGCTTATCACGCGCATATCGCCGGCGGCTATTGCGCACGAAAGGGCATTCGACACGAAAAAATCGCCTACGAGCACAGCTATGTGGTTGTCCCATACGCTGTTGATGGTTGGATTGCCGCGTCGTTTTTTTGTTTCGTCAACCACATCGTCGTGAATCAACGATGCATTGTGAAGCAGCTCGATTGATGCCGCGGCATGGAGCGTTTCTTCATTTATGTTTGAAAAGAATTTGGCACTTAGAATTACTATTATCGGGCGAATCTGTTTCCCTTTTGTCTTAAGATATGTAGCCACTATTTCATTGAGCAGGTCGCTGTTGCTGTTCAATGAGGACGATATGATTTCGTTCAGCCTGGATAACTCCGGGGATATGGATTCCTTTATTTCATCAAATTTCGTCATACAACGATTTTTAAGGCACAAAATTAATAAATAATTGCCCGTTTGTTGTAATTTCACGGGCGAATTATTGATTGCTTAATTTATTTTATGTTTTTCCGGTTGCCCCGGTATTGTATATGGAAGGAAAAAAATTGTTTCTGCTTGATGCATATGCGTTGATATTCCGCGCGTACCACGCAATGAAATATTCAGCACGGTTCACCTCGAAGGGATTGAATACATCGGCAATTTTTGGATTCGTCAACACCCTTGAGGAAATCTTGAAGAAAGAGTCGCCGACGCATATCGCCGTGTGTTTCGATCCTGCAGGAAAGACTTTCCGCCACGAAATGTTCCCGGATTATAAAGCCGGGCGCGAGGCTACTCCGGAAGACATAAAAATTGCCATACCCTATATTAAAAAGATTATTGAAGCTTACCGCATACCCATTATGGAAGTTGACGGTTTCGAGGCGGATGACGTGATAGGCACGCTTGCCGTTAAAAGTCGCGGATATGGCTTTTCTACTTATATAATGTCGCCTGACAAGGATTTAGGTCAGCTTGTAGGTGATGGGATAAAGATTTATCGTCCCGGTTACAAAGGACAGGATGCGGAGGTACGTGGTGCGGAAGAAATATGCAATCTGTATGGCATAGAACATCCGCGACAGTTGATTGATATGCTTGCGCTGATGGGCGACAAGGTTGACAACATTGCCGGATGTCCCGGTGTGGGTGAGAAAACCGCATCAAAGCTTGTTATGGAATTCGGGTCAGTGGAAAATCTCATCGCCAATACCGGTAAATTGAAAGGCTCGCTGAAAGACAGGGTGGAAGCAAATATCGACAATATCCTGTTCTCGAAAAAACTCGCTACCATACGCACAGACGCGCCGGTGGAATTTGACGAGAAAAAGATGGAACGTAAGGAAATCGACGCGGCGGCCATACGTCCGATATTCGAGGAGCTGGAATTCCGCTCGTTGCTGAAACGTGTCTTAAAAGAAGAACAGGTGCAAAAAGTGGCAAAAACGCCGAAAACTGTTGCAATGCCTTCCTTGTTCGACGATCTGATGGAGCAGGAGCCTGATGGCAGCTATATGAAACAAGCGCCGGCCGGTTCTTTCCATATTGCCGATGCTACGGAATTCAAGAAGCGGATCGACAATGCGTTGGCTGAGGGTAGATGTGGTGTGTTTGTTGCCGCTACCGGCAAAGAGGCTATGCGTTCGAAGCTTAAAGGTGTGGCGATAGCAACTGATGGAAGCTCGGTATGTTATTTCCCGTTGCCTGACAATGGTGCTGCGCGTGAGGAGGCGATGTCGCTGGTGAAAGCGCTGTTTGAAAGCGGAACGTTGAAAATAGGTAGCGACTTGAAGCACTCGATGATTGTGCTGCGCAGAATGGGTGTGAATTTCCAGCGTCCGTTCTACGACAATGCAATTGCCCATTATCTTTTGCAGCCGGAGATGGGACATTCTGTCGAGAGGTTGTCTGAAATCTATCTTCAGGAGGCATTGCCTGTTGCTGAAGCGCCGCAAGGGGCGGTTAAGTCGAAATTTGACCCTGTGACCCTTCCTGCAAGTGAATATTGCAATATAGCGTGCAGCCGCGCACGTGCTAATTTGTTGTTGTATCCTGTGCTTGAGGAGCAATTGGAAAAGAACAATATGCAGCATTTGCTCAATGATATGGAATTTCCGCTCACGGAGGTGCTGGCAGATATGGAAATGACAGGTGTGACCATCGATTTGCCGACATTGCGGTCGTATTCGCAAATGCTTACGGGAAAAATGAACGTCATTGAGAATGAATGTTTCGAGCTTGCCGGTATGGAATTTAATGTGAGTTCGCCGGCACAAGTTGGTGAAGTGTTGTTTGACCGGCTTAAAATAGATGAAAAGGCAAAAAAGACCGGGCGCGGACAGTATTCCACTACGGAAGATGTGCTTGAAAAACTCACGTCGCGGCATCCGCTCGTTGGAAAGATTCTTGAATTCCGAAAACTGAGGAAATTGCTTTCTACCTATGTCAATGCCCTTCCGGAGCTGATAAATCCGGAAACCGGGAAAATCCACACAACATTCAACCAGACAGTGACGGCCACAGGACGGCTTTCATCGGCAAATCCCAATTTGCAGAATATCCCTATCCGCAATGAAGAGGGGCGCGAAATACGTAAGGCGTTCATCCCAAGCAAGGGCAATGTGTTCTTTTCTGCCGATTATTCCCAGATTGAGCTGCGCATAGTAGCCAATGCCAGCAAGGACAAGGCAATGGTGGATGCGTTCCTTGCAGGGGAGGACATACATCGTGCCACTGCCGCAAAGATTTTCCATGAGGATATCTCGGCGGTAACGGATGACCAGCGGCGCAAGGCAAAGACTGCCAATTTCGGAATGATTTATGGAATTTCGGCATTCGGACTGAGCGAGCGTCTGCAAATATCGCGGGCGGAGGCAAAAAGCATCATTGAAGGTTATTTCCAGACATTTCCTGAAGTAAAGGGGTTTATGGACAAGAGTATCGAGCATACACGCGAGACTGGCTATGTGACCACGCTTTTCGGAAGGCGCAGACTTATTCCCGACATCAATTCACGCAATGCCGTAGTGCGGGGATATGCCGAGCGCAATGCCATCAATGCGCCGATACAAGGTACTGCCGCCGACATCATAAAGATTGCTATGGTGAGGATATTCAACCGTTTCAAGGCGGAAGGGCTGCGCTCGAAGATGATTATACAGGTGCACGACGAGCTCGACTTCGATGTCGTTCCAGATGAGCTCGATGTGGTGAAGCGTATTGTGAAGGAGGAGATGGAAGGCGCATATAAATCAATTGTACCGCTGATAGCCGATTGTGGAACAGGGGAGAATTGGCTTGCCGCCCATTGATTGTTTTGGCAGATAGGGTAAATTGTCTTAACTTTGTAAAAACGAAAAATCATTAAATTTATATGGGTACTTTGTTATTAATTCCAGGTATATTCAATCTCGGGACAGGTGAGATAATAATCATTGCGATAGTAATATTGTTGCTGTTCGGCGGCAAGAAAATTCCTGAGTTGATGAAAGGTCTTGGAAAAGGCGTGCGCAGTTTCAAGGATGGAGTCAACGATGTGAAAGAGGAAATCAATAAACCTGTGGAGTCGGAAAAGGAGACAAAGGAAAATAAATAATGCCGGGCGACAGTAACGAGAAGACGTTCTGGGGACATCTTGACGACCTGAGGAAGGTGCTGTTCAAGATGGTTGCCGTGCTTGCCCTGTTCACGGTAGTGCTGTTCATATATATGCCCGATATTTTCGACCGTGTGATATTCGGGCCGTGTCACGGCGATTTCGCCCTTTACAAGCTGTTTGCCAAAATCACGGACGGTATCCCGCTGTTGCCTCAGTTCAGCACGGACGGGTTCGAAGTGAAAATCATAAACACAGGGCTTGCATCACAATTCTTTACGCATATCAGCACATCTTTCTGGCTTGCTTTGGTGTGCGCCTGCCCTTTCATACTCTATTTTTTATGGGGTTTCATCAGCCCTGCTTTGTATGAAAAGGAGAAGCGTGGCGCACGCACGGCGTTCCTGCTCGGGACAGGGATGTTCTATGTGGGGGTTGCCGTGTGCTATTTTGTAATATTCCCAGTGACTTTAAGATTTCTCTATGAGTATCAAATAAGCTCGTCGATAAGCAATATGCTGTCGCTTGACTCATATATGTCGAATTTCACGACGATGCATCTTGTGTTGGGGCTTGTCTTCGAATTGCCGCTGCTTGCGTGGACACTGTCGGCGACCGGGATTCTCCATCGCGCGTTTTTCCGCCGTTATCGCCGCCACGCCATTGTGGTGCTGCTCATTCTTGCTGCAATAATCACCCCGACAGGCGACCCGTTCACACTCTCGATAGTGTTTCTTCCGCTATACCTGCTTTATGAGCTGAGCGCGTTAATTGTGAAAAAATGACCTTATGGAAAAGACTCTCTATGTTTCCGACCTCGATGGTACGTTGCTCAACCGTAATTCGGAAGTGTCTGAATCATCGCGGATGCTGTTAAACCGCCTTATAAAGGAGGACGGCATATTGTTTACCGTGGCAACGGCACGTACTCCTGCCACGGTGGTGCGTCTGCTTTCCGGTGTGGAGACCATATTGCCCTATATAGTGATGACTGGTGCTGCTATGTGGAAAGACGGATTGATAAACCGTCGCTATATGAAGCCGGAAAGGGCTGAGTATCTGCTCGATGTGTGCCGCCGCAACGGTATAAGCCCGTTCCTTTATACATACAACGACAGCGACAGTATTCTTGAGGTATGGCATGCTGTTGCGATGAACGGTTATGAGCGCAATTTTATGCGTCAGCGAACAGGCACCCCTTATAAACGTTTTGTCATATCCGACACGTTGCCTGCCGGGGTGGCGGACCGCACGATGCTGCTGTTTTCAGCAGCTCCTTACAGGCAAGTGGCAGCGGCGTATGCCGAGGCTCAAAGACGGCTGCCGTGCTCGATGACGTGTTATCACGACATTTTCGACCCTGCGACAGGCTTTCTGGAAGTAATGGCGGAGGGCGTGTCGAAAGCGGCTGCCGTGAAGCGGCTGGCCGATGATGTGGGGGCGACACGTGTTGTGGTGTTTGGCGACAGTCCTAATGATTTGTCGATGCGCTCTGTCGCCGACTTGTTTGTCGCTCCGGAGAATGCTTCGAAAGAAGTGCTCGCTGTGGCTGATTGCATAGCCGATAACAATAACAACGATTGTGTGGCGCGCTGGATTGAAGCCGATGTGGCGCATCGTGTCGGCAGGCAGTGATGTGTCAGATGCTGCGTCCCACCCATTTGCCGCTTTTCATATAACGGTAGCCGAGCAGGAACATTATGACGGCGTAAACAGCCTCGGCCGACCAGGCGATGGCTACGTCCACACGCATAATCAATATGGTTACTGTGATGTATGCCACATATATCACCAATGCCATCATTTCCAGTCCGAAGGCTGTTTTTGTGTTTCCTGTTCCGGATACGCTTTGGAAATAAATGTTGGATGGAACAATCAGCAGATAGGCAGAGCACATCACCCAAACCGATGCTACCGAAGCGTCGATAAGGTCGGGTATGTCGGTGTAGATGGCGAGAAACAGTTTTGGCAGTACCGACATCAGCAAGGCAATAGGCAGCACTATCGCATAAGTGATTCTTACGTGGCGGCGTATGACTGCCATTACCTGGTTTTCTTCGCCGGCTCCGATCAGATTGCTTACCACCGAACTGCAAGTCGAAGCAAAGGCGAGCACTATCATAAACAGGAATCCGGACAGGCTGCGCACTATGTTGGTTATCGCAAGCTCGCGCTCGCCAAGATGCTCTATATATACGAAGAATATGAACCATGTTGACATGGAAATCAGATTCTGTACCATTATCCACGACGAAATGCCGAGAATCTTGCGTAGCTCGCGGAGGTCGGGCTTCTCCACCTTGTCGAGTCCGTATTTGCGGTAGTCGATGCGGCTGCGTGTATAGACTATGAAAAATATCAGCGACACCAATTCGGCAAGCGATGAGCCCATTGCCGCTCCGGCTATTCCGAATGCCGGGCATCCGAATTTGCCGAAAATCAGGATGTAGTTGAACACCACATTCGACACTACCATCACTACGGAGTTGAGTGTCAGTGTTTTTGTCTGCGTGGTGCCGACAAAAAACGCGCGGAACATAGCTGCCATGAACGAGAAGAAAAAGCCATATACGCGCCATTCCATATATTCCTCGGCCTTCAGCAATACGTTTGGCGAGGAAATCATGGCGGAAAGTATCTCGTTGGAGAATATTTGCGATAGAGTGAACAGCACGGCGGCAAGCCCCAGCAGGAAAAATGCACCCTGGTAGAACACCCGTCCTATCGCACGGTAGTTCCCTTCGCCGTTTCGCCGTCCGATGAGTATCTGGGCTCCCACGCTGAATCCGAGCCCCACCATGAAAATAACCATATAATACACTCCGGCTATGGCGGTGGCACCAAGCTCAACCTCGCCGACGCGTCCCATGAATGCCGTGTCGGTCAGTCCTATCATCTGCTCCATTAGCAGGCTGATAAGAATGGGGTAGGCTATTGTTATGATTTTCTTGCTATTGTAAGTGACGTTTTCTTTTGTCATACACAGTAGGATAAAGATTTTGCAAAGATACTGCAAGTTGAGCGCAGAACAATCAAACTTGTTTGAAATTGTTATGCCGAAACGCAGCCTGTCTTATGTAAAGATACTGCAAGTTGAGCGCAGAACAATCAAGCTTGTTTGAAATTGTTATGCCGGGCATTATGACACGGAAAAGCCAAAAACATTTTCCATTTTCCGACAAAAACTGCCAAAAACATTTTCCATTTTCCGACAAAAACTGCCAAAAACATTTTCCATTTTCCGACAAAAATATTAGTTTTGCAGTGGAAATCAAGGTTTTTCAATAAGAGAGAAAGAGTGTTCAAGCGGAAGACTTATGAGCAAATGCTTAAATGGAAGGAGGAAATGGAAATACGGCTCTTTTAATAAAAGGGGCGCGTCGGATTGGT
>JADIMC010000033.1 GCA_017694955.1 Candidatus Limisoma faecipullorum | reverse complement strand
ACAGCCACACTACAGGGAGGAGTAGCGGGTGCGGCGGAGCAGGTAGTAGCGCAGGATTATGTTCTTGCGGAAGCAGGGATAGTCGATGGTGACGGAACGGACGGGCTGGATGCCGTCGTAGCGGTGGCGCTGGCGGCGGAAATCGTTGTGCGCGCGTATCACGGCGCGGGCATTGGCGAAGTCGAACTTGGCCACGAACATCAGGAATGCCAACGTGTCGTAGAGACGGCGGACGAAGAGCATGCGCCGACCTTGCTTAACCGGCAGATTCTTATACAAAAGGAACAGGTTGTTGCGGAAGTTGAGATAGGTTTTCCGCGGATTGGATGCCGGAAGGCTTCCTCCTCCAAGGTGATACACGCTGCTCTGCGGCACTACCTTTATGGAATAGCCTTTCTGATGGATGCGCCAGCAAAGGTCGATTTCCTCCATGTGGGCAAAAAAGTCCTTGTCGAGCCCGCCGACTGCAAGATACACGTCGGTGCGCACCATCAAAGCCGCCCCTGTCGCCCAGAATATTTCTATAATGTCGTCGTATTGTCCGCGGTCTTCCTCCACGGTGTCGAAAATGCGCCCGCGGCAATAGGGGTAGCCGTGCTTGTCGATGAATCCTCCGGAAGCCCCGGCATATTCGAACTTGCCGCGGTCGGTCTCCGACAGCAGTTTGGGCTGGCATGCCGCCACATCGCTATGGGCTTGCATATACTCGTAAAGCGGCCGGAGCCATTCCGGCGTTACCTCCACATCCGAATTGAGAAGCAGCGAGTATTCGTAGCCTAACTCCTTGATTGCGCGGTTGTAGCCCTCGGCATAGCCGTAGTTTTCAGAGAAATACAATGTCCTGACTTTCGGAAATTCCGTTTCGAGCACTTGGCGCGAGCTGTCGGTACTTCCGTTGTCCACAACAACGACATCGGCAATGTCGCCGGAATTGCATTCCACGACCGAGGGAAGGTAGCGGCGCAGCAAATCCGCGCCGTTCCAGTTGAGTATTATTATGCCTACCGGTTTCTTATTTTCCATATTCATTTTAATTTACGCCGCCAGCGGTTGTGCGACCACAGCCAGTATTCCGGCTGCCGCCGTATAGCGCGTTCGAGCAATGCGGCGAACCTGTCGGTTATCTCAAATTCCTTGCAGGCGGCCGCCGAGGGGGCAATGTCGGTCATCACCACCTTGTAGTAGCCGCGCTTTATCTTCTGCACGTCGAAATACATCACCGCAGCGTCGAGCTTGCGCAACAGCAATTCCGTGCCCGTGATGAACGGGGTTTCCTGTCCGAGGAACTGTATGTGGTGCAGCCCGTCGTTGTGGCTCGGCTTCTGGTCGGAAATGAATCCGGTGACGAAGCATCCGCCACGGCGGTAGCCTATCAAAGCCCGCAAAACGCCGTTCTTAGGCAGCGAATCGGAGTGGAAACGCTTGCGCAGATTGAAATAGAACGAGTCGAACCATTTGTTGCGCAGCGGGCGATATACTTGCGAGTAGTGTATGTTTTCTTGATTATCAGCCCATAGAGTTATCGACGAGAGCCATTCCCAGTTGCAATAATGCGCGGCATAGATGCCTATCGACTTGCCGGCTTTGGTGTATTCATCGACTTTCTCCACGTTCTCGAACACTATGCGGCGGCGCATCTCGCTGTCGCTCACGTGGAGCAGCTTTATAGTCTCCACGAATGTGTCGGTAAAATGGCGGTAGAAACCTTTTATTATCTTGCTTATCTCTTTCTCCGATTTTTCAGGGAAAGAGGAGCGTATGTTGGTCTCCACCAGACGGCGGCGGTATCTTACGATGTCAGCAGTAACGAAACAGAGCAGGTCGGATATTATGTACAACACCCTGAACGGCAGCAGGGCAAGCAGGTGCAGCCCGAGCCATAGCGGAGAATACATAATGTTTCTGACACGCCTGTTCATACCAACTCTCCTTTCATCAACTCTTCTTCATCGGCAAAGCCCGTGAGTCGGACGCCAACAACCTTGTTGACCAACGACTTATCGGCAGGGACTTCCACACGCAGGTAGTTGTCGGTGAATCCTTTCATCATACCTTGACGGTCAAAAGTATGCTCGAAAAGCACGGGGCGCACCGTCCCAACAAACCTCCCGGCAAATTCCTTCCATTTCCGGTCGGAGACATCCATCATCCGGCGGGTGCGCAGATGCTTCGTGTGCTGGTCAACTATGTACGGAATCCTCAAGGCCATAGTGTCCGGACGCTCGGAATAAGTGAAAACGTGCAGACGGCTTATGCCGAGCGACTCGATGAACGCTTTCGACTCCTCGAACAATTCATCCGTCTCGCCGCGCATTCCGGTGATAAGGTCAACACCGATGAAAGCGTCGGGCATCAGGCGGTGTATCTCGTCTATCTTATGGGCAAACAGTGCGGTGTCGTAATGGCGACGCATCAGTTTCAGCATCGCGTCGCTGCCCGATTGGAGAGGTATGTGGAAATGCGGCATGAATCGTTTCGACTGCGCCGTGAAAGCGATTATCCCGTCGGTGAGCAAATCCGGCTCTATCGACGATATGCGGTAACGCTCGATTCCCTCCACGCCGTCCAACGCCTTTACGAGGTCGAAGAAAGTTTCGTCCGTGCCTTTACCGAAATCACCTATGTTGACGCCGGTAATCACTATTTCCTTTCCGCCGTCGGCCGCCACCTGCCGCGCTTGGCTTATCAGGTCATCTATCCTGCCGCTACGGCTTCGCCCGCGGGCACGCGGGATGGTGCAATAGCTGCAATAATAGTCGCAACCGTCCTGCACTTTCAGGAAATATCTCGTGCGGTCGCCTTTAGAGCAGGATGGTATGAATTTCCGTATGTCCTTCAGAGGGGTGATTTCCACCATCTGGCGTTTTTCCGCCAACCAATGCTCTATGAAATCGGCTATCTCGCCTTTCTGGTCGTTTCCTGCCACAATGTCAACGCCGTCGATAGCAGCCACCTCATCGCTTTTCAACTGGGCGTAGCAGCCGGTCACGGCAATCACCGCATCAGGATATTTCGACGCTATGCGGCGTATTTCCTGACGGCATTTCTTGTTGGCAAGCTCGGTGACGGTGCAGGTGTTGATTACGCAAATGTCGGGAATCTCGCCTTTCCCGGCAGTACGCACACCTTTTTCCGACAGCATCTTCCCGATGGTCGAAGTCTCTGCAAAATTCAATTTGCATCCGAGCGTATGGTACTCGGCAGTAAGATTTCCGAATATTGAGTTGTCAATCATTCTGATAGAAATTCGCCGCAAAGTTACAACAACCCCGCGTCATAACAAAACTTTCAATGAAAGCCGGTTTGCGTTGTAGTGAATGCCTGTATCAAAAAAATTGCTAAATTTGTAACAAAACGCAATGTCGCACGTCTATGATATAAATGGATGCGGAAACTTTCAAAACGATATTCATGCCATTCCGGCATAAACTCTTCGGGATAGCCTTGCGGTTGACAGGCAATTCCGAAGATGCCGAGGATGCGGTACAGGAGGCATACGCGAGGTTTTGGGAGCGGCGCGTGACGATAGCGATGAAAGACTCTCCGGAAGCATATTGCGTCGCCACCTTGCGCAACATCTGCATCGATATTATACGTCGCCGGCGTGATACAGAACCGGTGGAAAATGCCGCTGGCGTCATAGAGACAGACGAGACCGAAGAAATCCGCGACAATGCCGCAATGGTAATCCGAATAATGGAAACATTGCCAAGGAAGCAGAAGGAGGTGATGCGGCTGCGTGATTTGCAAGAATTGCAGTTTGCCGAAATAAGCGAGCTGCTCGGCGAAAGCGAGGGCAACATACGCTCATTGCTTTCACGCGCGAGGAAGAAAGTGAGGGAGGCATTCTTTAAACGATGAATATGGAAAAGAAAGAATATATTGAAGAGCTGATACGGAAATACCGTGAGGCTACAGCCACGGAAGCCGAGGAGCAGGAGCTGAAAGACTTGCTGCGCGGCGGCTATGCCGCTGATTTCCCTGACGAGGCTGACATTTTTGTGGCAATGGATGAGGCAAAGGCAAATTTGCAGTATCCTGCCGGATTGGATGCTAAGCTCGACAATCTTATTGGGTCTTTAGAGCGAAAGGAAAAGCGGATGAATTTGCGTAGGAGAATAATCTTGTTCGCGGCTTCTGCCGCAGCCATATTCATAGCAGTTGTATGTATGGTGAAATTGCAGGAGCCGGAAACAGGCCCGCGCAGCAGCAACATATATGTGGTGACCAATCCGCACGAGGCAAAGAAATTGCTTGAGACTGTCAACGAGAGCTATGCCCTTCTGTCGGAGCGATGCCGGGCAGCTGTCGCCGAAACCGACAGCATTTTGAATACAAACATTAAGAATAATATTAAACAGCAACGCTGATGAAACGTATAATTTCCATATTACTTGTACTTGCGGTTGCATTTTCTTCAATGCAGGCAATCGCGCAACGCAACCAGATCATAAAGGAAATCTGTGACATGCCAGACGCGAAAGTGATTTATGTGTCATCGGAAATGGCAGAAATGGCGGGGGAGTTTGGCGACGACATAATGCCGGTTGAGATAAACGGCATATACATAATAGCGTCGTCGGTCACAGAAGCAATCAAAAAGAAAATAGAGGGTCTGCTCGCTGACAAACGGTATAAAGTCTTAATGCAGGCAAAAAACGGAGAGAGTTTAAGCTCACAGCTCGTCCGCAAAGACAAATCCGGGAAAATCATAGAGTCGATAATGGTAAATATGGGCGGAAACAAGGTCTCCATAATTTACGCTGAATAGTCTGTAAGGTTAATTAAACTTAAAATCGGGGGGTGACAATAATACCTTCCGATTTAATAATTTTGCAACACAACAGACCTGCTTTTGTAATTAATAGAACTCTTGGATATGAATTTCAATACAGCAAAACTGCTCACAACGGCCATCTTGCTTGCATCAGCAGCAACGGCAATGTCGCAAACAGTGATAAAAGGGCGGGTGGTCAGCCAGTCTTCGTCGGACGCGATTCCCGGCGCGAGCGTCACATTGCTGAAAAACGACACAGTGCCGGCAGCTCAGACTATGACAGCCGCCAATGGCAGTTTCCAAATAAATTCGGACACGTCAGGAAATAAAATAATCGCAGTCAGCATGACCGGCTACAAGCCGGAGCGCGTGGCCGTGATAGGCGGAGAGGATGAAGTGACCGATATCGGCTACATATTCCTATCGGAATCGACCGTCAATCTCGACGAGATAACCGTATATGGCAGCGGGATAATTGAAAAGGTTGACAAATTCATCGTATTGCCCGGCAAAGACCAAGTGGAGCGTTCTGCCAGAAGTATCGACCTGTTTGCCCAGCTCGACCTGCCTGGTCTGCGTACCGATCCGATATTGGAGCGTGTCACAGTCGAGGACCGCACGCCCGTCTATCAAATCAACGGACGGCAACAGCCGCTGAAGCGCATTCTGAATCTCGACCCCAAAGACGTGCTGCGGATAGAGTACTCCAATAATCCCGGCATACGCTATATCGACAAAGGCTATTCCGGAATAATCAACGTAGTGCTGCGCGACAAGCAGCAAGGCGGCTCCATCTACGGCAGCGCACAAAGCGCGGTGTGGGAGAAATTCATCAACGGCAACCTGCAAGGCTCTTTCAACTACAAAAAATCGGAGTTCATACTCTCCTACAACGGCAGTTGGCGCAACTACGACAAATGGAAAAACAATGCCAGCGAATCGTTCATATCGCCCGACGCGACAATCTCACGCGACCAATACGGCTATAATTCCTATATGTACTACCAGAACCACAGCGCATCGTTGGAATACAATTTCATACCCAAGCTGAATACGCTGTTCAGCGCGCGTTTCTCGCAATTCTATTACGACGGCGAGAACGACATCCGCAACCGTATGGAAGAAAAGCCGTGGGAAGGGACACCGTTCAACTATGAGGAACACCGGCGGCAGACAAGCGGCAACACATCGTCAACCCTCGACTTGTTTTTCTCCACCAAACTGCGCAACCGCCAAAGCATAGAAATCAACGCTGTGGGCAACTATGCCAACAATCGCTACAACCGCAATCTGGACTACATACATCCGTCAGCCACCGAGTCGCTGCCTTTAAGAGGCGACGGACACGGGTGGGGAGCAGCCGGCGAAGCGGTCTATAACAAAGAGTTCGACCGGGTAGTCGCCCGTTTCGGTGTGCAGCACACCTACACCTACGACAAAAACACCTACGACGACGGGCAAATGTCCGTGCAAAAGAAAAACAACACCTACGCCTATGGCGAAGTGCGCGGAAAAATCTCAACATTGCAGTACAGCCTCGGCACCGGATTAAAAGTATTCACTACCGAAAACAACGCCGAAAGCAAGACGCACCTTGCCAACAATACTGTGGTGACATTGCTGTTTCCTCTCGCAAAGAAATGGAATGTGAACTATGCGCTGATGTATCAGCCTACGATGCCGACGCTTTCGATGCTGTCGCCAGTGGTACAATCGTCCAACGACCGGGTGTTCTATACGGGAAATCCGTCGCTGAAACCGTCGAATTGGCTATACAACCGTGCGTGGATACGCTTCAATAACAATAAAGGAATGACTTGGTCGTTCTGGCTGAAATACGGACGTACGTTCAATCCGATGGTGCAGACTTACAGTTTCATCCCGTCTGAAAACTATTTCCTGCGGCGTCCGAACAATGAGAACTACGACGACAATTACGAGATGCAAGTGAATTTCGGCTACCAAAACATCTTTAACCACCTGAACATATATGCAGAGTTCGGGTTCACGCGCTACGTAACCGACGGCGCATCCTACCACCACACTCACAACAATTTTTTCAGCTCGCTGCAACTACAGGCATATTTCGGAAAATGGACTTTTTCGGGCAACATGAACATCACACCGCGCAGCGTGCTCAGCGGAGAAACAATAAGTGAAATGGGCAGGAACACCACTCTTTCGCTTCAATACAAAGTGAGCAACAACCTGTACTTTTGGGCAAGCGTGTGGTATCCTTTCGACAAAAAAGGATGGATTTCCAAGAGAGAAAACCTTTCGGGCGTAAATCCGCAATGGTCGGAAACCACAATCCGCAACAACGCAAACATGCTGATGCTCGGACTGTCGTTCAACCTCAACTACGGAAAGAAACTGAGTAAAGGCAAGCGCACGCTCAAAAACACCGGCTACGAAAGCGGACAATCGCAATTTTGATTTTCCAGCTGTGGCGTATGGTCATAAATTTACAAATCTGATGGTCGGATCTTTATGAACTTATGGACCTTCAGAGCATCAATATTCGTTGCGTGAGGCTATTTCGTTGATTGGCCGGCGGGCTTTTTCCCGATGCTCTTGTTGAGAATAGCCTAAGGCTATTACTAACAACACCCTGCGTGATGACGGTACGCCAAATAGCCGCTTCAGCCGTTTTTCGTCGAACCAGCCGAGTATGCAGCTGCCAAGTCCTTCCTCTGTGGCGGCAAGGGTGATGTATGAAGCCGCTATCCCACAGTCAATCAGTGGAAAATGCTTGTTCTTGATCCATCCGCCGAGACGTGCGGTGAAATTGGGCAATTCCTGCACCACGATAATGAAGCAAGGCGCTTGTGCGGCGAACTTATTCATCCCCATGGATGCGAGGGCGTCGGCAGTGGCGCGGCATTTCTCCGGGTCGTCAACCACGATGAAATGCCACGGCTGGGAATTGCATGCCGAAGGAGCAAGCCTTGCCGCGGCAATTATGCGTTCTGTCTTTTCCCGTTCCACTTTTCGGGAAGGGTCATAGGCACGGTCACTTTGCCGTCGCTGCATTATTTCATAAATGCTTTCCATATGGCTTTATTTTGAAAACTCCATCAGGCGGCTCAGATATTTGCCGATGATGTCGAATTCGATATTGACCACCGAACCAACTTCTATATTCTTGAAATTGGTGTTCTCGAAAGTGTAGGGAATTATTGCCACTTGAAAGCTGTCGCGACGGGAATTGCATACCGTGAGGCTTACGCCGTTGACCGTCACGGAGCCTTTTTCCACCGTCACATAGCCTTTACCTGCCATTTCCGGATTGACATCGTAGCGGAACGTATAGTAGCGGCTGCCGTCAGCGTCTTCAATGGCGGAGCATACGGCAGTCTGATCGACATGCCCCTGGACGATATGTCCGTCAAGCCGACCGTTCATCAGCATGCTGCGCTCAAGATTTACCAAATCTCCCGGTTTAAGCATTCCGAGATTACTGCGGTCGAGCGTCTCCTTGATGGCGGTGACGGTGTAAGTGCCATTGCCCGGCAAGTCAACCACCGTGAGGCATACCCCGTTGTGGGCAACCGATTGGTCGATTCTCAATTCATTGGCGAACGGACATTCGAGCGTGATGTCGATGTTGCCTCCGTTTTTCTTTATTGCCACCACTTTGGCGGCAGTCTCAACTATGCCTGAAAACATATTCGTCTGTATTATAATTTTTCAATTTTAAATCCAAGACCGCTGACAGCCGCGATGATTTTATCGTCAGCCACGGCAGAGCGCACAGTCAGTACTTTGTCGGGCGACTGCAAATCGATTGACCAGTCATCGTGTGGCATCATCTTGTCGAGCTCTGCGCCGATAGCGTTTACGCAGCCCATACATTTGGCAGAAGTTCTGAATTTTTTTTCTTCCATTGTAGTATATGTTTTAAAGTTTCAATCTCAAGAATTTAAGTCTCAAACTGTTAGTGACTACGGTGACGGAGCTGAGAGCCATCGCCGCGCTTGCCCACATAGGATCGAGTGTTATGCCGAAAGCCGGGAACAGTGCGCCTGCAGCCACCGGGATACCTATCACATTATAGATGAATGCCCAGAAAAGATTCTGTTTTACGATGCGCATAGTGCGTTTCGATAGCCGCAGCGATTCCGGGATGAGCCGTAAATCGGAAGTGGTAAAGGTCATCATCGCAGTTTCCATAGCTATGTCGGTGCCGCTTCCCATCGCAATGCTCACATCTGCGCGGGCAAGTGCCTGCGAATCGTTGATGCCGTCGCCGACCATAGCCACCTTGTGACCGTCAGCCTGAAGCTTTTGCACATATTTATCCTTGTCGTCCGGCAGCACGCTTGCTACATATTCTTCAATCCCGGCCTCTTTGGCCGCAATGTCAGCCGAAGTCTCATTGTCGCCAGTGAGCATCACTACTTTCAATCCCATATCCTTCATTCGGCTTATGGCATCGTGGGCAGTCGGTTTTGTGCGGTCGATGAGGGTGACCGTTGCGAGCAGATTGCTGTCTGTCCCGAAATATACTGTAGTACCGTTTGTCTCACTTTCAGGGACCGCTCCGTTTTCTTTTGCCATACGTGAGTTTCCTGCCCAATAGGAGCAGCCATTTGCTTTCATTTCCAGTCCTTTTCCGGCAACGGACTTGAACGAGTCCAATACGGCAGGGGCGATTCCTTCTTTTTCAAGATAAGACACTATATCTGCGGCAAGCGGATGTTCTGACTGCTTTTCTGCTGAAAGCAATACGCCAAGCTGTCCGGCTGTGGTATCCGGGGATATTTCCAAACCGGTTACGGCAGGTTTTCCTTCGGTTACGGTGCCGGTCTTGTCGAGCACAACAGCCGATACTTTGCAAGCCTTTTCCAGAGCGGATGCGTCCTTTATCAGGATATGGTTCTCGGCGGCTTTGCCAATGCCTACGGTTATCGCTGTGGGGGTGGCAAGTCCGAGTGCGCATGGACAGGCAATCACAAGCACGGAAACGGCACAGACTATTGCATGCGACAGACAGGCATTGCCACCGATTGCAAGCCATGTCACCAAAGTGATTATGGCAAGGCTTATAACCACAAATGTGAAATATTTGCTTATCACGTCGGCAATGCGTTGTACCGGCGCCTTGCTTCCCTGGGCCTCGCGGACCATAGCCACGATTTGCGCCAGAACGGTATTGTCGCTGTTTTTTGTCGCTTCTACTGCCATTGTCCCGTTGCCGTTGATTGTTCCGGCAAAGACGTTGCAACCTTGTACCTTTTCCACTTGTACGGATTCGCCGGTGAGCATGCTTTCATCTACAAACGAGTTCCCATCCACTACAATACCGTCAACCGGAACACGTCCGCCCGGACGTATCCGTATGGTGTTCCCCGGTTGTATTTGAGATGTCGGCACTTCCTTCTCCGTGCCGTCGTCACCGACAAGCCAAGCCATCGGCGGCTGCAAATCCATCAGGCTGCGGATTGCGGAAGTGGTGCTGTTTTTCGCCCGCTCCTCAAGCAGCCTTCCGGTGAGTACGAAAGCCACTATCATGGTTGCGGAGTCGAAATACACATAATGCCCCATCCCGTGACTTTCTGAAAAATCGGGGAAAATGAGCAGGAACATACTGAAAAGCCACGCTACTGCGGTTGACATCGCCACAAGCGTGTCCATATTTGCGGATTTCGCCTTTGCCATTTTCCAAGCCTTTGTGTAGAATTCCATTCCTGAATAGGCAAGAAGCACGGTTGCCATCACGGCGGCAGCCCATTCCGTCCATATGGCTTTTCCCCACATGGAGAGTGCCATTACAGGTACGGCAAGCACCCATGCCACAACCAGCTTGTTGCGCAAAGCGATATATGCGTTTCTTTCGGCCTCCTGTCGTGCGGAGTCGGCTGTGTCGATTACGAGATCGTAGCCAGCAGCCTGTACGGCTGCTTTCATATCCTGCAATGATATTTTTTTGGGGTCGTAGTCAACGGTTATATTGTTGGCGGCGAAATTCACAGAAGCGGAAACAACGCCGTCAAGTCCGCTGACGGTACGCTCGACGTTGCCGGCGCAAACCACACAGCTCATCTCCAAAACAGGTAATGTCGCTTTTGCCATAGTACTTCCTCTATCAATTACGGTTGCAAAAATAACAAATAAATTTTGCAAATGGTTTGCAAAAAGGAACTATGCCGGAATACAGGTTGTGAGTCTCGTGATACAGCCTTGTCACAAGGCGACAAAAAATATTAAAAATATGGCAATATGGTATTTGTTCGGGGCGATTGTGTAATTTTGCACCGTATTTGCGAATAAAAGGAGTTTGAAGCGTTTTCACATATACGTAATCTTGTTTCTGGTTTTGTCATCAACGGTGCTTGCCCAGCATAATGGCAAAACTGCAGTTACAAGAGAGGAAGCCGACACGGTAGCCGATTCTGCGACCGTGGCGCAGCAATTGCGGTCGAGCCGGAGAATTGACTCGATCCGTGCCGTAATGTCCGAACGCCGCAAGCATAAGAACCCGGCTTTGCGCCCTTCGCTGCGTGCCACTTTCGATACCGTTGCCGATACGGCAGTGATTGAATTGCCCGACGACACGCTATCGGCGGCGATCGACACCATAAAGGGCGGATTGGGGACGACGGATTCCGTGAAGATTGCCGAATCCGGTAGCATAAGGCAAAAATCAGACACCATAGCAAGCGTTTCCGACAGCATAGTCGCTGCTGTGGACTCTGTAGTGGCACCGCGCGACAGTGCTGCCATCGACACAGTGCCGCGCAGTAAGATTGTGCGCTCGATGGTTGACCTCGACAATTTCGTTGATTTCTCGGCGAAGGATTCGCTGGTGATGTTCGGGCAGAACAAGGCATTCATGTATGGAGACTCAAAAGTCGTTTATGGCGAAATAGACCTCGCAGCCGACGAGTTGCAGATGGATATGAAGGAAAGCACGGTGTATGCCGTCGGCCGTCCCGACACTACAGGAGAGATAATAGGTTCTCCGGTGTTTAAGGACAAGAGCGGCGAATATGAGTCGAAAACGATGCGCTACAATTTCAAGACCGAGCGGGGATACATAACTGATGTGGTGACACAGCAGGGTGAAGGCTATCTGACCGGTGGCAAGACGAAGAAAATGGAGGATAACACTTACTTTATGGAGAACGGCCGTTATACTACCTGCGACGACCATGAGCATCCTCACTTCTATATGCAGCTGACAAAGGCGAAAGTCGTGCCGAAGAAAAATGTGGTCTCCGGTCCGGCGTATATGGTGCTGTGCGACGTGCCGCTTCCGCTTGCAGTGCCGTTCGGCTATTTCCCTTTCTCCTCGAAATATTCGTCGGGAATCATAATGCCGACATTCGGTGATGATTACCAGCGCGGTTTCTATCTTAGCGACGGCGGCTATTATTTTGCGATTAACGACTATGTTGACCTTGCCCTGACAGGCGAGATTTATACAAAAGGCTCGTGGGGGCTTGCCGCGAGGTCGTCGTACAGGAAGCGCTACAAGTTTTCAGGCAACTTCGATATGAGCTACCTGACGACCATCAACGGCGAAAAAGGTGATCCGGACTATTCAAAGCAAAAGAATTTCCGTATCAGCTGGACTCACACGCAAGACAACAAGGCGAATCCGAATATGACATTTTCGGCAAGCGTGAATTTTGCCACGAGCGGTTACTCGCGTAACGATGTGAACAGCTACTATAATTCATCATTTACCGAAAACACGAAAAACAGTACGGTTAACCTTTCCTACCGTTTCAGCTCCAAATTCCAAATGTCAACCACGGCATCGCTCACACAGCGTTCGCAGGACTCCACGCTGTCGGTGTCATTCCCTAACTTTACTTTCTCGCTTTCGCAAGTTGCCCCGTTCAAGCGTAAGCGTATGGTCGGGTCGGAGCGCTGGTATGAGAAGATTAAGTTGTCGTACACCGGGTCGTTTCAAAATAATCTTACGGCAAAGCAGAATGTGTTCTTCAAGAAAAGCTTGATAAAGGATTGGAGTAATGGTATGCGTCACAGTGTGCCTATTTCGGCTACATTCAGCTTGTTCGATTATATCAATGTGTCGCCGAGCTTGCAGATGCAGGACAGGATGTACACCCGCAAGGTGCGCCGTTCATGGGACCAGGGTGAGATGAAGGAAGTTATGGACACCACATATGGATTCTACAACATCTTCGACTTCAGCGCTGCGGTCACGCTCGACACGAAAATCTATGGATTCTTCCAGCCGTTGAAATTTATGGGTGACAAGGTGAAGATGATACGCCATGTGATGAGTCCGTCGATTTCGTTCAGCGCATCGCCCGATTTCTCGTCGCCTTTCTGGGGCTATTGGGGCAACTATGACTATGTGAATAATCAAGGAGTGCACACGAATCGCAAATACAGCTATTTCTCCGACGGAATATTCGGCTCTGTGGGTCAGGGGAAGACCGGGCAGGTGAGCATGTCGATTTCCAACAACGTGGAAATGAAAGTGAAGAGCGACCAGGACAGCACTGGCATGAAAAAAATATCTCTGATTGAGAATTTCACCATAGGGCAGTCGTACAATTTTGCGGCAGACTCGCTCAATTGGAGTAATGTCAGCACATCGTTGTCGTTGAGACTTGTGAAGAATTTCAACCTCAACCTGTCGGCGACATGGGACCCTTACACATACCAGCTCAATGAAAACGGCTCCCCGGTACGTGTCAATGTGCCGCGATGGAAAGCCGGGAAAGGATGGGTGAAACTGATGAACACCGGCACATCGTTCAGTTATACATTCAATAACAACACTTTCAAACGAAAGAAAAAGGACGATGATAAGACAACCGGCACGCAGCAGCAGACCGACGACGGGGTGGACAGCATCGACGACTACGACTCCTCCGGCAGCAAAAAGGAGAAAAGCAACGATACCGGCTACGACCTCGACGATGACGGATACGTTAAATGGAGCTTCCCGTGGAGTCTTACCGTGAACTATTCCGTCAACTATGGCTATGGCGACTTCGACAAGGAAAAGATGGACTATAAAGGCAAGTGGACACAGAATTTGAGTTTCAGCGGGCGTGTGCAGCCTACGAAAGGGTGGAACTTCAATTTCTCGGCAAGCTACAATTTCGACACGAAAAAGCTGTCGTATATGAACTGCACGATATCGCGCGACCTGCACTGCTTCACGATGAGCGCAAGCTTCGTGCCGGTTGGTCCTTATAAATCCTACAATTTCCATATAGCCGTGAAATCATCCCTGCTGCGCGACCTGAAATACGATAAGCGGAGCAGCTCCAACAACGGTGTTGACTGGTACTAAATCCTTTTATCATGCAAATACAAAAACATCCGGCTGAGAAAGAAATCAATAAATTAGTACGTATCTGGGAGAAATCGGTAAAGGCTACTCACGATTTCCTTAAATCCGGCGACATTGCATTCTATCGCCCTTTTGTGGAGGAATTCATCCATAGGGTGAAGATTTACACAGCGACGGAGAAAGGCAGGACAGTCGCTTTTATGGGATTGAGCGACGATTGCATCGAAATGCTGTTCGTTAGTCCGGAGAAACGGAAATCAGGATACGGTACAGAATTGCTCAACATAGCCATATACGATGAGGGGATACGGAAAGTGGATGTCAATGAGCAAAACACGCAAGCTTTGAATTTCTATCTGTCGAAAGGGTTTGAAATAGCAGGAAGAGACGATACTGACGGATTCGGAAAGCCTTATCCCATACTTCATTTGCAATTGCCGCAAGCCGAAGTCATAGAGACGGCACGGCTAAGATTGCGTCCATTTTCAATCGGAGACTTGCAAGCTTTTCATACAATATGCTCCGATGGACAGATAGCTGATGCCGGTGGTTGGAAACGCCATGTGTCGGAAGATGAATCGAAAGGAATTATGTGCGGATATTTCCTTAACCGCAAGGATGTATGGGCCATCGAGCTGAAAACAGGTGGCGGACTGATCGGGGCAATTGGCTTCAACGCCGACACGCGTCGGAGCAATCCCGACGCGCGCAATCTCGGCTACTGGCTCGGGAGGCAACATTGGGGACACGGATATATGACTGAAGCGGCAAAAGCCGCCACTGCCTGCGCATACACGAAACTTGGCATCGGATTCGTCACGGCGGCATGCTTCACAGGCAATCACCGTTCATATCGTGTGCTTGAAAAATGCGGATTCATAAAAGAAGGCGTACTTCATTTTTCCGTGAAAGATGAAAACGGCTCTTTTCGCGACGAATATATTTTTTATTTGCCAAAATAATGACATCTCATATGGAATCAATAAGACAGATTTACAGAATAGGACATGGACCTTCGAGCAGTCACACAATGGGACCGATGCGTGCCGCAAAGATGTTTGTCGAGCGGATTGGCGACAAGCCTGTGGAAAAATTCAAGGTGACACTCTACGGAAGTCTCGCGGCAACCGGGAAAGGACACTTTACGGATGCGGCAATCCTTGATGTGCTTAGCGGGATAGCGCCTGTGGAAATAAATTGGAAGCCTGACGTGTTCCTTCCGTTCCATCCTAATGGAATGTGTTTCGAGGCATTCGACGCTGACGGTGGAAATGTTGACTGTTGGACGGTGTTCAGCATAGGCGGCGGAACTCTTGCCAACGAGGAATTCAACGAGCAGCAGGTGGAGCATATCTATGATATGTCAACGATTTCCGATATTCTTGCATGGTGTGACCACAACGGATATTCATATTGGGAATATGTGGAGAAGTGCGAAGGCAAGGAGATATGGGAGTATCTTGAGGAAGTGTGGAACGTGATGCAAAGAGCGGTGAAGCGAGGATTGAACACCGAGGGGGTGATTCCTGGAGGATTGGGGCTGCCGCGCAAGGCATTGACTTATTATGTGCGTTCTGCAGGTATGAGTGGCAGCCTTCGCAGCCGTGGATTGATCTATTCCTATGCACTTGCCGTGGCAGAGGAGAATGCGTGCGGAGGAAAGATTGTCACTGCGCCGACTTGTGGCTCCTGTGGAGTGATGCCTGCGGTGCTTTATCATCTGAAAGAGTCGCATGGGGTCAGCGACCAACGCATATTGCGGGCTCTCGCAACAGGTGGATTGTTTGGAAATGTCGTGCGTACCAATGCTTCTGTCTCTGGTGCGGAAGTCGGATGCCAAGGTGAGGTCGGTGTGGCATGCGCTATGGCTGCCGCTGCGGCATGTCAGTTGTTCGGAGGGACGATTGCACAGATAGAGTACGCTGCAGAAATGGGACTTGAGCATCATCTCGGACTGACTTGCGATCCCGTGTGCGGATTGGTGCAGATTCCATGTATAGAGCGGAACGCGTTTGCTGCAGCCCGTGCTTTTGATGCCAATTCATATTCGACATTCACGGACGGGCGTCATCGCGTCAGCTTCGACCAGGTAGTGGAAGTGATGAAGCGCACCGGGCACGATTTGCCAAGCCTCTACAAGGAGACCTCGCGCGGAGGGCTTGCCGCTAATTTTGAAGATTGACAACTTGAATTTACAATAATATAAAGGTACGGATTTTTGATTACTTTTGTAAGCGTAATCAATCGGATTGTTGTATGAAACTTAGATATGGGCTTGACGAGAAGCCGCCGATGTGGCAGTTGCTGATGTACGGGCTGCAATGGCTCATTATATCCATTCCTAATGTTCTTACAGTGGCTATGCTGGCGAAGTTGCAGTTTTTCGACGATGTGGCTATGCAGACATTGTATTTGCAGAAGCTGTATGTGGTTGTCGGCCTGGTGATGGTGGTGCAAGCTTTGTGGGGGCATCGTATGCCGCTTGTAGTCGGACCCGCAGCCGTGCTGATTGTCGGAATATTGTCGGCACAATCCGCCGGATTCAATGCTGTATATACGGCAATTGCCGTATGCGGGGCAGCTGTGTTCCTTATTTCCATATCGGGATTGATTGGCAAAATCCAGAAAATTTTCACGCCAAGGATAATAATTACCATCCTCGGGTTGATTTCCATGACGCTTGCCCCGGTGTTCTTGGGGTTGATATTCAGCGAAGGCGATCTGCTGTTTAATTTCGCGTTCACGATAATTGCCATAATAGTCACATTCTTCATCAACGACCGTTTGCCCGGTGTGTGGAAATCTTTGACGCTTGTCATTACCGTGGCAGCAGGCACGGGTGTTTATTACTTATGGAATGATGTCCCTGAAATGGCCTCTGGCGGATATGCAATCCGGATGAGCGATTTCATCATCACACCGGAATTCAATGCCGGGGCAATCATCTCCTTCCTGATATGCTTTTTTGCGTTGCTGATTAACGAGCTTGGCTCCATACAGTCAGTAAAGGATATGACAAAGGCCGACAATCCGGAGAAACGTATCAGCAGGGGATGTTCGGTGACCGGATTGGGAAATGCGCTTTCGGGGATGCTTGGAGTGATAGGACCTGTTGACTTTTCCGTGTCGCCGGGAATCATAGCCACCACAGGCTGTGCCTCGCGCTACACTATTGTGCCTTGCGGCATAGGTCTTATTGTTTGTGCATTCTGTCCGCCTATGATAAGGATGTTTACCATGCTTCCCGATTTGATTATCGGGGTGATGCTGATGTACATAGTAGTGCTGCAATTGGCTGCGGCGTTCAATATGATGATTGAAAACCGCTGCGTGACGACGTTCAACCACGCTTTGACGATAGCTATACCTCTTGGTATCGGTATTTTCGTGGCATTGCTTCCGCTGCATATAGTGGCGTTGTTTCCTCCGTTGTTGCAGCCTGTGCTTTCCAACGGATTTGTCATTGGTGTTCTGATTGTCGTTTTTCTTGAGCATTTAGTCTTTTCAGGGCGCAAACGGTGATTGTTTCTGAACAAATGCACATCCGCATTGTTATTTCTTAATGAATAACAATTAAAAGATTGATATGCGTTTTTCTGTTAGGAATATCACTGTATGGATTGTTGCCATGGTGTTGCCGGCGACAGCTGCCGCGCAGGCATTCTCGCTCGATTCGTGCCGTAATATGGCATTGAGCAACAATAAGGCAATGCAGATTGCGAAAGAACGGATCAAAGCCGCGGAATACCAGAAGAAAGAGGCCTTTTCCGCTTATCTCCCGGGATTCGATTTCACAGGCACTTATATGTATAATCAAAAGGAGTTATCGTTGCTTTCCGGCGACCAGATGCTTCCTACCATGTCGTTCAATCCCGCGACAGGCACTTACGGCTACAATATTGTCACGCAACCCGACGGTACGCCGTTGACTACCCCCGACGGGCAGCCGGTTCCTTCACAAGTGGCGTTGATTCCGAAATCTGCATTGACTTACGACATTCACAACGTGTTTGCCGGAGCAGTGACACTGACGCAGCCGTTGTTTATGGGTGGCAAGATTATCGCCATGAACAAAATGGCGGATTATGCGCGGGAACTTTCGGGGAAAATGTACGACAATGCAGCCAAGGAAGTGATATATACTGTCGATGCGGCATATTGGCAAG
Source organism: Candidatus Limisoma faecipullorum (assembly GCA_017694955.1). Lineage (GTDB taxonomy): Bacteria > Bacteroidota > Bacteroidia > Bacteroidales > Muribaculaceae > Limisoma > Limisoma faecipullorum. The sequence goes on along the minus strand of JADIMC010000033.1, from coordinate 36,603 downwards.
TTGTGTCGTTGGGCGAGAAGAAAAAGCTTGCCGACAGCTACATCGCATTGCTCGACACTCTTCAGCGGAATGTGAAGGCGATGATTGCCGAGGGGGTGGCTACAAAAGCCGACTTGCTGAATGTGGATGTGAAGCTCAATCAGGCGAATATCGACTTGACAAAAGTGGAAAACGGATTGTCGCTGTCGCGGATGGCTTTGGCTCAGATTTGCGGAATGCCGCTGGACAGCAATATGCAGCTTGCCGACGAGTTTACGGAGACCAAGGATTTCAAGACGATTGTGGCCGACGGTTACGATATCAACGATGTGTATGAAAACCGTCCGGACTTGCAAAGCCTGCAACTGGCGGTAAAGCTCTACGAGCAGAAGCAGAATGTGGCACGTGCGGAAATGCTGCCAAACGTTGCGCTTATAGGGGCATACAGTTTTTCCAATCCTAACGTGTTCAACGGCTTCGATAAGAGTTTTAAGGGCATGTTCAGTGTCGGTGCTACTGTCAGCATCCCATTGTGGCATTGGGGCGGTCGCTACAGCAAATTGCGTGCGGCAAAGAGCGAGACGCTCATAAAGCAGCTTGAGTTGGACGAGGCGAAAGAGAAAGTGGAATTACAGGTGAGCCAGGCTGTGTTCAAGACGAAAGAGTCGCTGAAGACGTTGCAGATGACGGAAAACAATCTTGCGAAAGCCGATGAGAACTTGCGGCAGGCGCAACTGGGCTATCGTGAGGGTATGAATTCCATAGACAATGTGATGGAGGCACAGACAGCATGGCTTAAGGCCAATTCCGAGCATATCGATGCGGGAATCGATGTGCAGATGTGCAATGTCTATCTGTCGAAAGTGCTCGGCACTCTGACTTACTGAATCAACACGTGAAACAAAAATATTAAGAATATGGAAAACTTGAATATCGTCAAAGAGGATGAAATGACGGTCAAGAAAAAAGAAAGAGGATTGTTTGTTGCCATTGCGGCGACGGTAGTTGTGGTGATAATACTTGCCATAATAGGTTTCCTTACCATAAATCCGGAACAGGAGATTGTGCAGGGCGAGGTTGATGCCAATAGTGTGCGTGTCTCCGGCTTTATGCCAGGGCGTGTGGAGAAATTCTATGTGACGGAGGGGCAGAAAGTGCATGCCGGCGACACATTGGCGAAGATACATTCTGCCACGGTCGATGCAAAGCTTGCGCAGGCGCTGGCTATGCAGGATGCTGCCGACGCGCAGCGTATGAAAGCCGATGCCGGGGCGCGGAAACAGACTATTTCGGCTGCCTACGACCTTTGGCAGCAGGCTAAAGCTGCATTGGAAATAAGGAAAAAGACATACGAGCGTGTTGAATCGCTTTACAAGCAGAACGTGGTATCGGAGCAGAAGCGTGATGAGGCTAAAGCCGCCTACGATGCGGCGGTGGCATCAGAACGCGCGGCGCAATCGCAATACGATTTGGCAAAAGAGGGTGCACAACGGGAGGACAAGATGGCTGCTGCGGCAATGGCTGCCGCGGCGAGAGGTACGGTGGCTGAAGTTGAGTCAATTTTGCAGGACCAGTATCTTGTCGCTCCGTGCGATGGCGAGATTGCCGACATCTTTCCGCACGAGGGAGAGCTTGTTTCGATAGGCACGCCGATTATGAACGTGCTTAAGCTTGATGAGAAATGGATGGTGTTCAATGTGCGAGAGACAATGTTGCAGAATCTTCCGATGGACACTGTCGTCAGCGTGAAGATACCGGCGCTGGGAATGAAGGAGATGAAGGCAAAGGTATATTACATAAAGGATATGGGTGAATATGCCGTATGGCGCGCCACCAAGGTGACTGGCGAATACGACAGCCGCACTTTTGAGGTGCGTTTGCGTCCGGAGCAGCAACTGGAGGATTTACGTCCGGGAATGAGCGTGATTTTAGAGTAGGATTATGCTGAGAAAGATACTGGCGGATTCGGTAAGGAGGGAGCTGCACAAGCTGTCGGAGAGGTATATCTACATATTTGCGATGATACTGATTCCGATAAGCGTGCTGCTGGTGCTCACTTCGCTTATGAGCGAGGGACTGCCTCTGCATATCCCCACCGCGATAGTCGATCTCGACAATACGGTGGAGACACGTGCCATTGTGCGCAATCTGAAGTCCTCGCCGGAAGTGGAGATAACCAATAAGGTCTCCGATTATTCCGAAGCCGTGCAGCTTATGAAGGAAGGTAAGATTTACGGATTTTTCGTGATTCCTTACGGATTTACGAGCGACGCGATGGCAGGAAAGGCTGTGCAGGTGTCGTACTACACCAACAGCACTTTCTACATACCGGGCTCGCTGTTGTATAAAAGTCTGAAGACCACTTCCACGCTTACTTCGGCGGCGGTGGTGAGCACTTATCTCATCAACGCCGGTGCCACTGAGCGTCAGGTGCAGGCATTGTTGCAGCCGGTGAAGCTGCAGACAAACCAGCTGTCGAATCCTTGGACACATTATTCCGTGTATGTGTCGAATTCTTTCGTGCCATGCGCGTTGGCGCTGATGATATTTCTTGTTACGGCATTCAGCATCTGTTCTGAAGAAAAACGTGGCACATCGCGTGAATGGCTTGCCACCTCGCACGGCTCGATAACGCTTGCGCTCATAGGTAAGCTGTTGCCTCATACCGTGATATTCTCGGCAGTAGGCCTTTTCATACAGGCTTATATGTTCGGGTTTCTGCATTATCCGATAAATTGCGATGTCTGGGTGATGATACTCACGATGATTATTTTCGTGATGTCCAATCAGGCTCTTGCGGTGTTTATTTGCGGTATTGTCCCTAATTTGCGCTGGGCGTTGAGCATAAGCTGCCTGCTCGGGATGCTTTCCTTTTCTATCGGGGCGTTCTCTTTCCCGCTGGAGCAGATGTATGGCAGCATCGCGATTTTTTCGTACATAATCCCTTCGCGCTACTATTTTCTGATTTATGCCGATCAGGCGCTCAACGGATTTCCGCTTTACTATTCACGGTTTTATTTCGTGGCGTTGCTGGCATTCTTGCTTTTGCCGTTATTTGTGGCGGGACGTTTGAAAAAAGCGCAGCTCAATCCTGTGTATGTGCCTTGATAATTTGATTAAGATGAGAAAAGTTGGCAAATTCATAAACGATATTTTCCGGACTGTATGCAACGAATTCCGGCTTGCGATGAAGGATAAGGGTGTGTTGATATTCCTTTTTCTTGTGCCGTTGCTGTATCCGGTAGTCTATGCGTTGATTTATAATCCGGAGCTCGACCGCGATGTGCCTGTCGTGGTCGTTGATCAGAGCCGTTCCTCGAAAAGCCGCGATCTTTGCCGGCGTATCGACGCTTCGGAAGCTGCGATGGTGGCTGGCTATGCCGCCGATATGGAAGAGGCGAAGCGGTTTATGGCTGAGAAGAAAAGCTACGGGATAGTGCTTATCGACCGTGATTTCGACCGCAACATTGGAAGAGGGGAGTCAGGGCAGGTGACGCTTTATTGCGATATGTCGCTGCTCATACGTTATAAGTCGCTGCTTATGGCTTTGACGGAATCCACCATGGACCTTGGCAGCGATATCCGGGTGGAGGAAGTAAGCAGGCTCGGGGCGGCGGCTCCTTCAATACCTGCTACTGTCGGGAGCGCGTATTATCCGCTCGGAAATCCGGAGCAGGGATTTGCCACGTTCCTTCTTCCCGGAATAGTGATACTCGTCGTGCAGCAGACTATGCTGCTCGCTATTTGTATGATGGGAGGAGCAATCTATGAACGGCGTCGTATGAACGGCGGAATAGACCCGCTCGACACTGTCGGGTCGGGTACTGTGGCCCGGTTGTTTGGCAAGGCTGCGGTTTATCTGATTCTTTATGTGTTGCAATTGTTCTATCTGATATATTTTGTCCCTGCGATATTCAGTTATCCGCAGATGGGCAGTCTTTGGGAAGAGTTCCTGATGTGTCTGCCTTATATGCTTGGTGTGATTTTCTTGGGACTTACGTTGCAATTGCTGTCGCGTGAGCGTGAGACGGTGTTTTTGTTGATTGTGTTCACATCCGTGCTGTTGCTGTTCCTTTCCGGAGTGCTTTGGCCAACGTTTGGAATGAACAACTTCCTGCAATTCCTCGGAGGGTGTTTCCCGTCAACTTGGGCGATGCAGGCATTCGTGAGGATGAACGCTAATGGGGCGACGCTTTCTGATGTGAGCCACGAGTATTATATGATGTGGTTGCTTGTGGTTGTCTATTTCCTTATGGCTTTCGTGGGCAACAAGGTCGCTGAGTATAAGTATCGCCATTGTCAAAAGCTGTAATCTTCGATTGATTGTCTTTGTTTTGGGCTCCATTGTAGTGCCGAATAGCGGCTGTGGTGGTGTGTCATTGTTGTGACTGTTTTAAGCCGTGGAGCTTCAGCAGCATCAAGATTGTCTTCCCCTGTTCACGGAGCGCAGCGTAGTTAATAGGGGAAGTACGGCTTCGCCGGGAAGGGGTTGGAGCCTGATGCATAGCCAGCAACTATAGTGGCATCGGACCCCTCCGTCACGTTGTGCCACCTCCCCTATCAGCTCCGCTTCTCTCCGCGGACAGGGGAGGACATTCCTTCCTGTATTTTGTTGCGGATGATTAAGCCGAGGAGCTTCAGCGCGACCCCTATGGGGTCGGTATGGGGTGGGTGTTTCTTGCCCACGGCTGAAGCCGTGGGTTATGCCAACCCAGCCGCTATGCGGCTACGATGGTGTGTGCCTCGATGTGGCGTGGTGTACCTCTGTCGCTATGCGGTTACGATTGTGTGACTATGCTGTGACGTTGGTGTGGATGAATGTCGGTTTACAGCTGTGTTGATGTGACGTGAGTGTGACAGTGGTATGACTGAGGTGTGGACGGCAGCTGGTTTGTGGTTGCGATGATGTGTCTTTGGTGTGACGGTGATTGCAGGTGGTAGCCGCATAGCGGCTGTGCTGACGTAACCCACGGCTTCAGCCGTGGGCAAGCGATGACCTCCCCCCATCGACCCCATAGGGGTCGCGCCTCCGATCAGCAGCATCAAAATCACCGTATGATTGTCTATCAGAATATCTTCCCCTGTTCACGGAGCGTAGCGTAGTTAATAGGGGAAGTACGGCGCAGCCGGGAAGGGGTTGGAGTCTGATGCTTAGCCGGTCACGGCAGTGGCATCGGACCCCTCCGTCACGTTGTGCCACCTCCCCTATCAGCTCCGCTTCTCTCCGCGGACAGGGGAGGACATTCCCTTTCGCATCACCCAAGGCATATTGTATGGTTACAGATGGTCATATCTTATCGGGTGGCAATAAAAAAGGGTGGACTTCAAGTCCACCCTTCATTATTGTGATTAAGCGATGCTTAGTCTGCAGTATCCCACCATACCGGAACACCCCAAACTCCACCTTCAGAATCTGTCGGGCTTACTCCATTGTAGCCTGCAGGATAGAGCTGCTGGCATTCGAGCAGGTTGTTCACGTTATAGTTGATCTCGTGTGAGCATTGCATGATACGACGCCACATTCCTTCCGGCAGACGGCCTTGTGCAGTACCGTTTACGCTGAACTCATACGGCTTTTCCCATTTGTTCACACCATTTCCTACATAACCGCTGTAGTCCAAACGGCGCATATCGTTCCAGTTTTCCGGACTATAGAGCATGGCGATGAACTTCTGAGTCATGATTTGACCAAGAGTAGGTCTGCCCTGAGCTCTCAAAGCTTCGATATAGTTGTTGATTTGCTCGTTTGTAATAGGTGAGAATGCACGTGTGTCAACGAGGTTGCCACCAGTCCAAGTCTCTGCGCTCCAAGTGCTCAGACAAGCTTGAATCTCTTCCAAAGCGGCGCGTACACCGTTGAGGTAAGCTTGTGTCGGGTCGCCACCTGTGCGGGACTCTACCTCTGCGCGGATAAAGCAAGCTTCTGCATAAGTAGCCCAGTATGTTTTACTGTTCGGGCGAACCAATACGTTGCTTGAAGTCTCGGCATAGCCATCATTATAACCGCTTGTGTAGAGGATGCCGGTTGTTCCGTAGTAACCTCTTGCACCGCTGCGGAAGCCTACGTAGATGGTATCACCCTGACGTTCTTCGATATCGGTGTTGCAGTACCAAGTGTGAGCGGCAACTGTTCTGCCATTATTTTCGATAGCTTCATCCTCGAAGTTTCTTGTGATAGGGAACGGACCTGCACCGTTGACACGGATATTGGTATTCTCATCACAAAGCCCTTGACGCATCTCAACGCCTGCAGAGCGCATCCATTTGCCGTCGTAAACCAAAGTCTTGCTCGGGTCGTTCGGGTCGATTGCCTTCGGAGCGCCTTCGGTGTAGTTGGTCTGGAGCCACGGCAGTATCTTGTCGGCACGCGGGTCCTCAACGCCTACGCCGTTGAAGTTGGTAAGAATCTCTACGAGCCACTGTGTCGGACGAGTGGTAGCACCGCCGCCCATACCAGCGTTGTCGAATGCCGGAGAAGTCTGTACCGGGTCGGCAAGCAGCACGTCGCTGGTGTTCTCTGCCATATCATAGTGAGTGATTACAGTGTTGTCGGCATTGCTCTGCATAGCCTTGTCGAGGCAGGCAAGGATTTCGGCAGTGTCATATTTGCCTTCCTTATAGCTTCCATTCGCCTTCTTCGACATATGGTTGAGCAGACGGGCTTTCAACAGGTAAGCCATCTTTGTCCATTTCGCAACGTCGCCATTGTTCCAGCTGTCGCCCACTGCGAGCTCAGGAGCGCCGGATGCTTGTTCTTGTCCGAATAATTGGATGGCTTCTTCCACTTCACCGATAATTCCAAGATAGATGGTCTTGCCATCGTCGTAGCGCGGAGTAAGGGAAGCTCCCATAGCCTCTGTATAAGGCATTTCACCGTAGATGTCAACCATCAGGGCGAAACCGTATGCACGGAGCAGGCGTGCGCAGGCTGCATAATGGTATGCTCCCTGGTTCATTGCCTTTTCGTACATATCGTCCAAGTTAGGACCTGCTCCTACGAAGAACACCTGATACGGAGTTGTATTCAAGCTGGTGGTCGGCTCCCATTGAGCTGAGCAGCCGTCACGGGTAACACGGCTTGTGGCTGTGAATGCCTGGCAAGCGAATTGCGAGCGGAAACCCCATGTGCCGTATGCGTAGTTCACATAGTGCTGGCACCACGGAAGCAATTGTTCGATTTTTGCATATTCTGCCGGCGGGGTATTCGGGTCATCGTTAACGTCGAGCCAGTCGTTGCACGACGTGAATGCCATCGATACCGCAAGGCAGCATATTATTGATTTTAAAAGTTTCATATCTTTATCGTTTTTTTATGGTCTAACAATTTAAACATTAGAACGTGAGGTTAACACCGAATGCCACGCTTGCCGTAGAAGGCACACCGCAGTAGTCGATACCTACAGAAGAAGAACCTACAGCACCTGAGCCTGCAACGGCGAGTTCCGGGTCACCATTGTAGTTGGTGAAGAGCAACAGGTTGTTACCTGTAACAGAGATTGAAGCGCGTTTGAACACCTTCGATTTCTCCAGCCACTTCGACGGAAGGTCCCAAGTCAGCGAGATAGTGCGCAGACGGAGAGAGTTGACTTCTGTCAGGAAGTTTGCAGTTTCCTGGCAATAGTAGTTCTGGTAATAGCTCTGAATCAAATAGCGTCCGCTAACCTGTGCGCCGTTAAGATTGTATGTACCGTCGGCGTTGAATGTCTTTTCAGCCGGGGTATATATTGGATTGCCTTTAGCATCCGTACCTGTCTGCTGAACGCCTTTTATAGTGATTGACTCACGGTTCTCGGAAATTTCGCTCAAACCGGCATTTGTCATAAAGTATTCAGTACCGTTGTAAACCATACCGCCGAAACGGAATTCCCACAACATATTGAAGGTCAAGCGACCGAAACTGCTTCTTTCCCATGACAAGGTGTTGTTCCAACCTCCTTGTACGTTAGGCTCACGGTCACCCACATAAAGTGCAGTGTTGCTGTCAACAACCGGCATGTAAGAATCGTTGAGGATTACGTTGCCGTTCGGGTCACGTTGCCATTTCGAACCTGAGATACCCATGAACTTACCGTTGTTGAAGGAAGCTGCCTTAGCAGTACCGACCTGTGCGTCGGTTACGTAGAGGATATCCATACCTTGGGTCAGGTTCTCGACAGTACCGCGGTTTCCGGAGAGGTTGATGCTTGTTTCCCAAGTCCAGTCCTTAGTCTGTACCGGAGTGCCGCCGATCAAGAGTTCCATACCCTTGTTGTAAACGTCACCGGTGTTGGCGTTGTAGAGGATATAACCGTTAGCCTGCGACAGACGCGGAGAAACGATCTGGTCAAGAGAGTTGTTGGTATAGAACGCATAGTCCAAACGCAAGCGGTCGTTGAAGAAGCGCATTTCGAGACCGATTTCAGTTGACTCGGTAGTCTCAGGCTTCAGATAAGTATTACCGCGTGTCCAGCTTTGACCAACGCCCGGACGGTCGCCAAGATATGTTCCTACCGGCCACATATAAGTGTTGGTTACATAAGGATTGGCGTCCTTACCTACACGTGCCCATGAAGCGCGTACCTTACCGAAGGTAACGATGTCGTTCTTAGGCATGAATTCCGTGAATACTACGCCACCGCCTACAGACGGGTAGAAGTAAGAGCGGTTTTCTACAGGAAGCGTAGATGACCAGTCGTTACGTGCGGTGAAAGTCAAGAACAATGCGCTGCGCCAGTCAAGACGTAATTCACCGTAAACGCCTACGAGACGCTTTCTGCTGTAAGTTTCCTGGAACTTGGAATCGGCAGCAAGCACGTTGCTGAACGAGTAGAATCCCGGCACTTGCATATTCCAGCCCATACGGTAGTTTGTAACCGACTTGGTATTGTCGGTAGAAGTACCGAGAAGGAGGTTGGTACCGAAGTCGCCGAACTGCTTGTTGGCGTTGATCATCAAGTTGGTCGAGAGATAGCGGTAGCGGTAGGAGTTTTCTGAAAGCATACCGTTCTGCCACTTAACCTGTACGGCACTGTTCTCACCGATGATGTTGCGGTTTTCGGTAGTATAGGAGTCCATACCCATACGGTACTGTACCCACAACCAGTCGGTGATGTCGGCTCTTACAGCGAAGTTGCCGGTGAAACGCTCTGTCTCGTCGGTGAACTTATATTTGTTGAGCATCCAGTACGGGTTTTCAACATCGTCCTCGCGGTTCTGCAAGCCTTCGAACATACGTACCGGATCTCCATTCGGTTTAATCCAGTCGCTCATATTGTCGCTGCGCGACCAACGGTAAACCGATACCATCGAGCCAGTACCGCCTGATCCGTAAAGACCTGCAGAGGTAAGGGTCTTGTCGGTGTTGGCCTGTGAGTAGGCTACGTTTGCGTTGAACGTGAACATCTTGTATTTCTGCTCGCCGTTGAAGCGGAATGTTGTCTTCTTGTAACCGGTAGTCGGGATTATACCGTCCTGGTCATAGAACGAGCCGGAGAGGTAGAAGTTACCGTTCTTGTTACCGCCGGAGATGCTGAGGTTGGTATCCCAAGCTCCTCCGCTCTGGAAGAAGTCGCCGATGTTGTCATAGATTCTGTCATTGGCTCCGAAGCGCTCACCCCACGACTGTGTGGTGTAAGTGTTGAGAGCGCCGGACTCGTCGTAGTAGCCTCTCTTATACTTATCGGATGCATAAGGAAGATTCTTTGCCCATGAAGTGATGTACTTGGCATTGAGGTTGACCTCAACATTGCCTTCCTCACCTTTCTTGGTAGTGATGATCACAACGCCGGCAGCGGCACGTGAACCGTAAAGAGCGGAAGCAGCCGGGCCTTTCAGCACTGACATGCTCTCGATATCCTCAGGGTTGATATCCATCACACGGTTGGAGTTGGTAGTTGCAGTAGCCATCATACCGTCGAAAGCGGAGTTGCCGACAACAGAAGTGGAGTTATCGTAAATCACGCCGTCAACAACGAACAACGGCTGGTTATCGCGTTCCAATGAAGTACCACCACGGAGAATGATCTGGGTACCTGCACCGGCAGCACCTGATGCCTGGGTGATGTTGACACCTGCCATCTTACCTGACAGAGAGTTAAGCACGTTGGTGGATTTGTTGCGCATCAATTCTTCGCTGTCGATTTCATCGATTGCGTAAGTAAGAGATTTCTTTTCGCGCGACACACCCATCGCCGTAACTACGACTTCATCAAGATTCGTAGAGCTGGAAAGCACCACGTTGTAGTTGCTCTGGCTTCCAACTCTCACACTTTGCTTGGAGTATCCCACATACGAGATTTCAAGGGTTTGCCCTTGCTTAGCCGCGATGGAGAATTTTCCGTCAACATCAGTCACGACACCGGTATGGGTACCTTTAACCATAACTGATGCACCAATTAGCGGATTTCCGTTGCGGTCAGTGACCGTTCCGCTCACTCTCCCGGCCTGCGTCTGTTCCTGAGGGGAAGGATTTGCGTAAACCTGCCCGCTTCCGAACGCCGTGCAGCCCAAAGTAAGGAGAATCGCTACACATAAAGCATGTTTGTTCATAAGCGTTAATTAATTTAAATAGTTTTATGTCGGATTTTATCAGTAAATTCAGTATTGGAATATGGCATCAAACATTCTGAGACATTCAAACCATACCTAATATATAAGAATGCTCCCTTAGATCTCAACACGGCAAATTTATTTATTGCATTTAAAACTTGCAAACAAAAAAACGGTTTTTTTATCATACATAATCAAATTTTTATAGACTTTTATGTTTTTATGTTTTAAAACATAATTCTGCAACTAAGAAAAAGCAAAAGACAGTGAAAATGACAAGAGAAGAGCCGTCGGCCGGCGCGGAGGCATGGCGGCTTCCCCAACTAATATGCAATATCATAGCGAAGATTACGTTAATATGTATATGGCAAATATGTATGACAGACGGAGGGCGTGGAAATGGGCGTTCCTGCTCGTTTCGGTGCTGATGGTGATTTTGTTCCTTTATGTTTCCAACGACCTTGTGAAGGATATGTCGGAACAGGAGAGGGGACGTATGGAGATTTGGGCGCAGGCCACCAAGCAGCTTGCCACGGCTCCGGTGTTCTCGACCGACGGCGCGGGCGGGATGTCGTCGGGCGACATAGATTTCCTTCTCGGCATAATCGAAGATAACCGTAACATTCCTGTGTTGCTTGTGGATGACAGCGACAACATCCTGCAATATCGTAATTTCCGTCTGCCCGAGCCTATCGACAGCCTTATGCCTTACAATCTGTCGGGTAAGAACCGCGCTTTCCTCGATGACAAGCTCGCCGCTTTGAAAAACACCAGGAACCATATAGAAATCAATATCGACGACCATACGGTGCAGCACCTTTATTATGAGGATTCCACGCTGTTGAAGCGCATATCGTACTATCCATACATACAACTTGCGGTAATGGCGATTTTCGTTGCGATAGTCTATTTTGCGGTGATGAGCACGAAAAAAGCGGAGCAGAACAAGGTGTGGGTAGGATTGTCGAAAGAGACCGCCCATCAGCTCGGCACGCCGATTTCGTCGCTGATGGCGTGGGTGCAGATGCTGGAGGCTTCGGGCGTTGACAAGGAGATTGTCGGCGACATGGACAAGGACGTGCAGAGGTTGTCGGTGATAGCAGACCGTTTCTCGAAAATCGGGTCTAAGCCGGAGATGCAGTTGGCTTTTCTTTCGGAGTCGGTGGAGAAAGGGCTTGAATACATGCGCGCGAGAATTTCGTCGGGCGTAAAACTTACAATCAGTCTTCCTGACGATGATTGCGGGGTGAACCTGTGCCTGCCGTTGTTTGAATGGGTGCTTGAAAACCTCACTAAAAACGCAGTCGATGCAATGCAGGGCAAGGGAAGGCTTGACGTTACCGTTGACCACGACCGCCAGAAGGCGTATATCGACGTGACCGACACAGGAAAGGGAATAGCCCGCAAGGACTTCAAGACGGTGTTCAATCCCGGCTATACGACCAAGAAGCGCGGCTGGGGATTGGGGCTGACGCTCGCAAAGCGCATAATCGAGGAATACCATGGCGGCAAAATCTATGTGAAATCGTCGGAAGTCGGTGTCGGCACTACGTTCCGCATCGAGCTGCCCGCCGTGAATCCGTGAAAGCAAGGTTGCAGGGATAGCCGCATAGCGGCTGGGCTGATGTGTGCCTCGATGTGGTGTGGGTCTGTCTCTATGCGGCTGCAGCTGTCGATGGCGAGAGCGTGATAGCAGTTCCTGCAGGATTCTATGTTGTTCGTGTAGGCAACACTATCGCTAAGGTTGTCGTAAGATAATCTAAGTTTTTCATATATATGGTTTTTTGGGTAGCCGGGCTGTGTAGCTCGGCTACTTTTTTATGGATTGGCGTTATATACGGCGGCTGACAGCCGATTGTCTGCCTCAGTGTGGATGGCTGCAGGGTAATATCCTCCGCATCAGTATGGTCAGCGATGCAAAGTAATGTCCTCCCCTGTTCACGGAGCGTAGCGTAGTTAATAGGGGAGGTGTCCCGTAGGGACGGAGGGGTCGGAGATACAGTATCAACCCCCTTGACACTTCGTGCCACTCCCCCTATGTGTTTCGCAAACAGGGGGAGACAATCTTCCCCGGCAGCAGTGTGGTGGCAGCCGATTTATGGCTGCTTTGGTGTGACGTGAGTGTGACAGTTCTGTGACTGAGGTTGCAGGACGGTATCCCAGAGTGTAGCGTGGTGGTAGCCATCGACCCCATGGGGTCGCGCTGTGTCAAGTTTGCATTCCGCCCGGCTTGTGGTATATTGGGATATAGCCTCTGATTGGCTATCAGATTATCTTCCCCTGTTCACGGAGCGTAGCGTAGTTAATAGGGGAAGTACGGCGCAGACGGGAAGGGGTTGGAGCCTGATGCTTAGTTGGTCACGACAGTGGCACGGACCCCTCCGTCACGTTGTGCCACCTCCCCTATCAGCTCCGCTTCTCTCCGCGGACAGGGGAGAACATTCTTTTCCGGTATTTCGTTGCGGATGATTACGCCGTGGAGCTAAATGGAGCAGATTGTTTGTGTGACATTCGGATTGTCATACTCGGCATAGTCAAATTGAAAACGAAGTTTTCATTTGCTTCTGCGCTCGACTTTGCGTATCTTTGTTAATAATTTAGGTTAAGTTGATATGAAACGGGTTGACTTGCGGAAAATGCGGGAGAGTGTAGAGGAGTGCCTTCGCAACTATCCGATGGAGATAATCACCGGCGTGATTTATTTCTTTATTAAAATCGTAACTGATTATAATTGTAGTATCAGCGACCAGCCTGACCTTTCGGAAACACAGGCGTTTTTCCCGGTGGTTCTTGCCGTGACCTATGCCTTGAACACGTGGGTGCGCCGCAAGGTTGCGGCGGCTTACTATGCCGTGCCGTTGCTGATGATTGCGTTGCTTGCCTTGTTCTACAAGGAACTGCACGGCTTTATCGACTCGATGGGCTTCGGATGCACTCTTATTGCCGCGGTGATGCTGTTTTTCGCGTGCGCCAAGAATGGCGGAAACCGGGCTTTCTCGGCAGAAACTTTGTCGAAAGCCGAGGATTTGGCGTTGTCGGTGTTCACCGGGATGCTTTTTACTGGCGTGATGAGTGCAATCTACGGCTCTGTGGAATATCTGTTCGGGATTGTAATCAACGCTTATGGCAAGACACTGTTTTTTTCATTATATATAGTTATGCCGGTGCTTTTCCTGACAATGCACGGCAAATCCTCGCCCGGGCCGGGAAAGTTTGTCAAGGTGATACTCAACTATATCCTGCATCCCGCAATATTGATTTATGCGGCAATACTTTATCTGTATGCCGCGAAGATTGCTGTGGAATGGACATTGCCTGAGGGCGGTGTGGCCTATATGGTCTCGGCCTTCGTGATTGCCTCGCTTGCCGGGCAGATGCTTCAATTGGTCGATGCAAAAAAGATTTATGGTTGGTATTACCGCAACTTCCTGTGGATTGCCATAGTTCCGCTTGCGCTGTTTTGGACAGGCGTGGCCTATCGTGTCAATGCCTATGGTTTCACGGAGGCGAGGGTCTATCTTGTGGTTTTCGGAGCGTTGATGACGCTGTTCGTGCTGATGCGCCTTGTGCGGCGTATTTATGTCTATCAATGGATGCTTCTTGTTGCGGTTGCGGCGGTAGCCATTTTTACCTACATACCCGGAATTTCAGCCGACGACATTGGTTTGCGCTCGCAGATAGGCCGTGTCCGTTCGCTTGCTACCGGATTGGGATTGCTCGATGAGGAAGGGAAACTCGCTGGTACGGCTCAATTCTCTCCTAAGGATGAGGCTCAGCGCAAAAAAGCTCTGGAGATTTGCGAGGCCTACGATTATGTATATTACAATATTTCAGATGAGCGCATCAGCGACTATGCTGAACGCTCGGCTATGGTTGAGCGGATTATGGGCAAGAATGAGCTTGTCAGGTCGAGGTTGGAGGTTGTCAAGTCCGACATATACCTCCCGCTTCCTGACAATTTACCGCTTCAAGTGGCGGGATACAGCCGGGCATATTTTGTCGGAAGCATTGCTGGCGACACCATCCGCTTTGGCGATGGCGGTAAGATTCCGATGCCCGGAGCGTCTTATTTCGCGCGGTATGCCGATGCCTGCGAGAAAATGGTGAATTTCAGGGATGGCGATGACAGCCAGCAGAGCGTTGAGCCGTTCATCTACCGCAACGATACGTGTATGGTTGTGTTCGATCGGCTTTACGGACTGGACGGCATTTGGACCGTTTCCGGTGGTAGCAGTTGCTATGTGTTCGTGAAATGATTATAAGTCAAGCTATTTGTATTCCGTTTCAGGCTCAGCCGCGATGGATGTAGCAGATTCTGACGGATATTCATAGCTTTTGCGAGGAGAACGGTCGAGCAGGTAGATTTCATAGAGTGCCTGCTCGATGCTTTTTAGTGTCATTTCCCTTTCTTTGGGCCGCAACTGGCATTCCCAGACTTGTATCACGTGCCATCCCATTCTCCGTAATGCCATACGGTCTCGCAGGTCGCGCGTTTTGTTGCGTTCGATTTTCTTTTCCCAGAATTCGTGGTTCGACTTTGGCAGCCGGCTATAGCGGCATCCCTCATGCCCGTGCCAGAAACAACCGTTGACGAATATGACGGTGCGGTATTTGCGCAATACAATGTCGGGGGTGCCTGGCAGACGTCTCACATTCTTACGGTAGCGGAATCCGCGTGAGAAAAGAAATTTCCTCACTAATATTTCCGGCTTGGTGTTTTTGCTGCGAATCCGCGACATACACTTGTGCCTTTGCTCCGGTGTCATCACATCGCCCATATCCGTATATTGTTTCAAAAAACAAAGATAATCTATTTGTCGCAAATATTATGTCGTTATATAAGACAGTCTGCGGCTCGGCACAATCAAATCTGAAAACTTCGTTTTCATTTGCTTCTGCCCTCGTCTTTCACTATCTTTGCAGTCGAAAAGATTGTTGTTTATGGTAAAGAATGATCCTCACATTTTGGGCAATGCCCCGGTGGGCAAATTGCTTACTCAATATTCGTTGCCGGCAATCGTCGGTATGACGCTTACTTCTCTTTACAATATTATCGACAGCATATTCATAGGCCATGGGGTGGGAGCTCTCGCTATCTCAGGACTTGCCATAACGTTCCCTTTGATGAACCTGCTGATTGCATTTTCCACGCTTGTCGGTGTCGGCGGCGCAACGATTTCGTCGATACGTCTCGGGCAGAAGGACAGGAAAGGGGCGGAGGAGATTCTCGGCAATGTGGCAGTGATGTGCGTGGTCAACGCCGTGGTGTTCGGCGGTATCACATTGTTGTTTCTCGACGACATTCTCCGCTTTTTCGGTGCGAGCAATGACACATTGCCCTACGCCCGCGACTTTATGCAGGTGATTGTGGCAGGCAGTCCGATATCCTATGTGATGATTGGCTTGAACAACGTGATGCGTGCAACTGGATATCCGAAAAAGGCGATGCTTTCGTCGATGCTCACTGTGGGATGCAACGTAGTGCTGGCTCCGATATTCATATTCCTGTTTGACTGGGGGATACGTGGAGCAGCATTGGCTACGATAGCTTCGCAGTTCATAGGAATGATATGGGTTCTGGCCCATTTCGCCAACAAAAACAGCTACGTGAGGTTTCACCGCGGTTGCTTCCATTTGCGTGCGCGTATAATAAAGAATGTGTTCGGTATCGGATTGTCGCCGTTCATAATGAATGTTTGTGCTTGTTGTGTCACTATATTCATCAATAATCGCCTGTTGGCATATGGGGATGACTACTCTATAGGGGCTTTCGGAATAATCAACCGAGTGCAGATGCTTTTCGTGATGATTGTGATGGGCATAGCGCAGGGTATGCAGCCTATTACAGGCTATAATTTCGGGGCGGAGCGTTTCGACCGTGTGAAGCAGACGCTTAAGCTCGGTATGGTTTCCGCCACCATTGTCACTTCGTTAGGATGCTTCTTGGGTGTGGTTTTCCCGAATGTGTTTGTCGGCGCGTTTACCGACGATGCGGCTCTTGTCGAGCAGTCGGTATTGGCGTTGCAGATAAGTGTGGCGATGTTCCCGGTTGTAGGGTCGCAGATTATAATCTGCCAGTTCTTCCAGTCGATAGGAAAGGCTTGGACAGCGATATTCCTGTCGTTGTCGCGGCAGTTGCTTTTCCTTTTGCCGGGGCTGGCTCTTCTTCCGCCTGTAATGGGCATTAATGGCGTGTGGTCAAGCATGCCGGTGTCCGATTTTCTTGCCGAGGTGGTTGCCGTATGGATGCTGGTATATCAGTTCCGTCATAGATTCGGAATAGAAATCGCCAAATAGTATGGCGCTTGACATAGTTTAGCTTGGAGGTGTGTCGTAATGCACGACACACCTCCTCTCTTTTTGCAATTTACAGATAGATGGCAGATTAAGCCTACTTGTCTTTGAGAACGATAAAAACGGAGTTGAAAAATTTCCAACTTGAAATAAATGATGTATATTTGCACCCTGATTAAAAGTGCAAATTAAAATTTAATATACAAAACTAAACAAAATGCAAAGTAAAGGTTTTATTAGAGTTCTTGCAGTTCTATTAGCCCTTGTCTGTGTATTCTATTTGTCGTTCTCTTTTGTGACGAGCAGCATTGAAGACGATGCTGCCGCTTATGCCGCAAAAGTTGACAATAATCCTGAATCACAGAAATATAAGGATGCTTATAAGCTGTATCTTGACTCTGTAGGTCATGAAAAAGTGTACTTGGGCTACACTTACAATGAGGCAAGAGAGAAACAAATCGGTCTGGGTCTTGACTTGAAAGGCGGTATGAATGTGACGTTGCAGATTTCTGTGCCCGACATTCTCCGCACACTTTCCAAAGAGAATCCGGATCCCAAGTTCAATGAGGCTATCGCTTTGGCAGAAAAGAGCCAGAACAAGGATTTTGTCGGCACATTCTGCGCTGAATACAAGCGCCTTTCTCCGAACGGCAGTCTTGCCCAGATTTTCCGCTCCATCGAACGAGTAAATCCGGGTGACTCCAACGAGGCTGTTGAACAGATTCTGAAGGAAGAAGTCAACGCTATGGTTGACAACTCATACAACACTCTCCGTACGCGTATCGACCGCTTCGGTGTGGTTGCTCCGAACATCAAGAAGATGGAGCGCGACGGCCAGATTCTTCTTGAGTTGCCGGGCATCAAGGAGCCGGAACGTGTGCGCAAGCTGTTGCAGGGTTCTGCAAACCTTGAGTTCTACGAAACTTATACTCTTGAAGAATTGCAGCAGGCATTCGCTCAATTGAGCGACAGTTATGCTGCCGGTGCTGCGGCTTCCGACGAGAAAGAAGCTGTTGCCGACAGTGCAAATGTTGCCGCTGCCGATACAGCATTGGTGGCTAAGGCTGACACTACCGGCGCTGAAAAGGCTGCTCCGGCAGCTGCTGTTAAGACCCTTGCTTCTATGCTGTGGGCTAACGGTGGTGTAGGTGGTCCGGCTGTAGGCTTGACAAGCGTACAGGATACTGCCGCTGTCAACAACATACTCCGTTCGGCATTGGCAAAGCAGTTGCTTCCTACCAATTTGAAATGCGCTTGGTCTGTGAAAGCTGTCGATGACAAGGGGCGTTATTTCCAGCTTGTAGCTCTTAAGACACAGAACGGCAAGCCGCGTCTTGGCGGTGATGTCGTTGACGACGCAAGCAGCGAGTACGACCAGATGCAGGGCGGCTACACCGTGAATATGTCGATGAACAACGAGGGTTCGCGCCGTTGGGCACAGATTACTCAGGAAAACATAGGCAAGCAGGTTGCCATCGTGCTCGACGACCAAGTATATTCTTTCCCGACAGTCAATACCGTAATCGAGGGCGGACGCTCGCAAATCACCGGTAACTTCACCGTTGAGGAAGCCAACGACTTGGCAAACGTGCTCAAGAGCGGTAAGATGGCTGCGAAAGTCAATATCGTCAGCGAGTCGGTAATCGGTCCGTCGCTCGGTCAGCAGGCCATCTCTTCCGGTTTGTGGTCGTTCATCATCGCGCTTGTGCTGCTGATGCTCTATATGATTAGCTTCTACGGTTTCGCTCCGGCTATGGTTGCCAACTGCTGTCTGATTCTCAACTTGTTCTTCACGTTGGGTATCCTGGCATCGTTCCAGGCGGTGCTTACACTTTCGGGTATTGCCGGTATGGTGCTGTCGCTCGGTATGGCTGTCGATGCCAACGTGCTTATCTTCGAGCGTACCAAGGAAGAGCTTCGCGCAGGCAAGAATGTGAAATCCGCGCTTGCCGACGGTTATAAGAACGCGTTCTCGGCAATCTTCGACTCCAACCTTACTTCCGTAATCACAGCTATCATCCTGCTTGTTTACGGTACGGGCCTTATCAAGGGATTCGCAACTACCTTGCTCATAAGCTTGATTTGCTCGTTCTTCACTGCCGTGTTCATCTCACGTCTGGCATTCGAATGGATGCTGAAGAAGAAACGTTTTGAAAAGTTGACTTTCACCACGAAGATAAGTGACAACTTCTTGCGCAATCCGAAAATCAATTTCTTGGGTCATACGAAGATTACAAACATAATCATAGCCGCTGTCTGCGTCGTGATTCTCGTTTCGTTCTTCACAAGAGGCCTTAACCGCGGTATCGATTTCTCTGGCGGACGTAACTATATCGTGCAGTTCGACCACGATGTGAATACTGCCGACATTCAGGAGGAGCTTGCTCCGTTGTTCCCGGAATCTTCATTGTCGGTAATCACTATCGATAACGATTCGAAAGTGCGTATCTCAACCAACTACAAAATTGCCGATCAGGGCGAGAATATCGACGAGGAAGTTATGCAGATTCTCTATAAGGGATTGCAGCCGGAACTCAACGGTATGAAATACGAGGACTTCAACGTCTCCAACGAGTCGGTCGGTGTAGTACAAACCGAGAAGGTCGGTCCGAGTATCGCCGACGATATGACGCAAGGCGCAATCTGGGCTGTAATGTTCTCGTTGATTGCAATCGCGCTCTATATCCTGTTGCGTTTCCGCGACTTGTCGTTCTCGATGGGTGCTTTGGCATCATTGGCATTCACATCGTTCGTGATGATAGGTTTCTATTCGTTGTTCTGGGGAATCCTTCCGTTCTCTATGGAAATCGACCAGTCGTTCATTGCTGCCATCCTTACGATTATCGGTTATGCCATCAATGATACGGTGGTTGTGTTCGACCGTGTGCGCGAGATGATTCACCTCTATCCTAAGCAGGACCGCCGCGAGGTAATCAATCACTCATTGAACTCTACGCTGACACGTACCATAATGACATCGTCAACCACAGCGTTGGTGTTGCTGATTATGTTCCTGTTCGGCGGTGAGACATTGCGCAGCTTCACGTTCGCGATGTTGCTCGGTGTGATTGTCGGTACATTGACCACTATCTATGTGGCAACTCCGTTGGCTTACACGATGCAGCGCCGCAAAATCGCCAAGCAGGCTGCCAAAGCTGCTGCAGCGAGAAAATAAGTGGATAGAATTGTTTCATAGCTATATTGAAGAGTGCGCTTTTACGGGCGCACTCTTTTGTTGTATAATACCGGGATTACCATTTGAAAAAAGGGTATGCATTGTGGTTGTAGATGCCGTTTTACGTAGTTGCTTGCGATTTGGCAGCAATAAAAAAGAGGATGCACTATTAAGTGTATCCTCTTTCGCGCTTCAAGATGGGCTTGAACCAACGACCCCCTGATTAACAGTCAGGTGCTCTAACCAACTGAGCTATTGAAGCATTTCGCGCTTCAGGATGGGCTTGAACCAACGACCCCCTGATTAACAGTCAGGTGCTCTAACCAACTGAGCTACTGAAGCAGTTCCGATTTTTGCGATGCAAAGATAGAATCATTTTTTTAATTGTGCAATAAAAACAGTCAAAATCGGCGATATTAACGCAATTTATTAATAAGTTTAACGGCTATTCGGGAAAATAGGTGTACTTTAGCAAACTAATATTTAAAGGAATTACGTGAATTATGAATAGGTGTTCAAGAATATGGATGTTTTTGCTGTTGGCGACATTGATTTTGCCTTCTGCATTGCTTGCAGGCGGTAAGGACAAGGAAAGCAATGAAGCAGCCGTTGCGCGAAACCTGACCATATTCAATTCTCTTTACAAGGAATTGGCTGTGAATTACGTTGATACGATTGATCCAGACAAGACGATAACTACAGCTGTCAATGCGATGCTCTCGCAGCTTGATCCATATACGGAATATATAAAGGCCGAGGACCGGGAAGATTTTATGATGGTATCTACCGGCGAATATGGCGGTATCGGCTCGGTGATAATGCAGACGGAGAATGGTGTGGTGATTTCCGAGCCATACGAGAACAGTCCAGCCGCTTTGGCTGGTCTTGTTCCGGGCGACAGGATAATGATGATTGACGGCGATTCGGTTGCCGGATGGAACACGTCGAAGGTGAGCGAGCGGTTGAAAGGGCAGGCGAATACCAATGTGAGGGTAACAGTATGCCGCCCGTATGCCGCCGACAGCATTCATTCCTTCGATATTATCCGCAAGAAGATACAGATACCGTCGGTGCCGTATTACGACGTTATAGGCAATGCCGGATACATAGTGCTGACCACGTTCAACGAAAATTCGCCGGAAGAGGTGAAGGAAGCGCTTGTGGAGCTGAAGAAAAATCCGGATGTGAAATACATAGTGCTCGACCTTCGCGGAAATGGAGGTGGAATACTGGAGAGCGCGGTGAAGATTGTCAACCTTTTCGTGCCGAAGAACACGGAAGTGCTTCGCACGCGTGGGCGGGTAAAGCAAAACGAGAAGATTTATAAGACAACACAAAAGCCGGTCGATGAAAAAATACCGTTGTTCGTGTTTATCGACGGCGGAACGGCATCGGCATCGGAAATCACGGCAGGGTCGCTGCAGGATATGGACCGTGCGGTGATTGTAGGCAGCCGTTCTTATGGGAAAGGACTGGTACAGTCAACACGTAGTCTCCCTTATGACAATATGCTGAAACTCACTATTTCAAAATACTACATACCGAGCGGACGTCTGATACAGGCAATCGATTATTCGCATCGTAATCCTGACGGGAGTGTGGGGCGCATACCCGATAGCCTGACTACTGTGTTTCATACGGCAGGAGGGCGCGAGGTGCGCGACGGAGGTGGCATAACTCCTGACATAACAGTGGATTGGGGACGCATCAACAGGTTGACTTATAATATAATTCGTGATAATTGGGCATTCAATTTCGCCACTAAGTTCGCGGCGGAGCATAAGTCGATTGCTCCGGCAAAGGAATTTGTGATTACCGACAGTATTTTCAATGATTTCAAGCGGTTCATCGACCCGGAAAAGTTCGACTATGACAAAGTGTGCGAGACTGGTCTTGATCAGTTGCGCGAGACGGCAGAAACTGAAGGGTATATGAACGATTCGACCAAGGCGGCATTCGATGCGTTGGCTGAATTGTTGCACCATAATCTTGAGCAGGATCTCGAGCATAATCGCAAGGAGATAGAGGAAATACTGACGCCTGAAATACTGAAACGCTATTATTATCAGAAAGGTGTTGTGATTGCCGGGTTGAAAAACGACAAGGCGATGGATACTGTGGCTGATTTGTTTGCTAAACCTGGCGAATATGAGAGGATATTGCATCCTGTTAAGAAATAAAGGGGTATTAGCTCATCTGGTAGAGCGCGACACTGGCAGTGTCGAGGTAAGCGGTTCGAGTCCGCTATGCTCCACAATTCAGCCTTTTTCGATATGAAAAGGAAATATTAAATATTTGCTAATAAACAGGAGGAATGTGGTGATGAAAAGAATATTTTTGATGCTGTTGGCGGCGCTGTGCGTCGTTTTCGCTGCCGAAGCCAAAGGTGGGAAAAGCGGTGAGATATCGTTCAAGGTGAAGGTGCACGATTTCGGATATATAAAAGAGGAAAAAGGACCGGTAAGCTATGACTTTGAATTTACTAATACCGGTTCCACTCCGTTGCTGATTATATCGGCAAGGGCACAGTGCGGATGTACACGTCCTGAATTTCCGAAGCAGCCGATACGTCCGGGCGAAAAAGGGCATATAAAGGTCACTTATCTGCCTGTTGGAAGCGGCTCTTTTGAAAAGACTATCGAGGTAAAGACGAGCAATAACAAGGCGATACTCCGTGTGCGTGGCAATGTGATACCGGCAAAGAAGTGACAGGATGGATGGCAGACGCTTGATATTGATGGCGATGGCTGCAATTGTGCTGCTGCTTCCGCAAATTGCCTTAGCTCAGCTTGAATGGAGTCCTAAGTTGCTGGATTTCGGCACGATAAAAGAGGAAGACGGCAAGGCGGTGAGGCATTTTATGGCTGTGAACAAGGGTGAGACTCCCGTAAGAATCGACCGTGTGCGCACTTCCTGCGGATGTACTACAGCCGAGATTGACACAACTCCCATACAGCCTGGCGACAGCATAGCTTTGCCCATAGTGTATAATCCTGCCGGGCGTCCGGGACCTTTTGATAAGTTGCTTTTCGTCTTTTCAGGCAAGACCTCTTATAAGCTGAATATAATAGGTAATGTCATACCATCGGAACGCACGTTGAAGTTGCGCTATCCTGTCGTTATGGAATCATTCCGGATGACAAAAGATAAATTCGTGTTCGGAGATATGCCTATAGGAAGCCGGCGCACCAAACGTCTTTATGGTTACAATGCATCTCCCGATACGGTAGTGCTTAAATTTAACGATTTGCCGGAGCAGGTAGTAGTCAGGTCGTTGCCCGATACGGTGCCGCCTTCTGGATTGTTTTGTCTGTCGGCAACGTTCATTGCTGACCGGCGGTCGGATTTCGGAACAGCGGATTTGCTGCTGAAAATGGATGCAAACGGGCGGATTATACCGATTACTGCAACATACACAATGAAGGAGAATCCCGGATATGATTTTCAGTCGGGATTGGAAAAAGTACCTGTCGCTGTTTTCGAAGATGACAGGCTCCTGTTTGAAGGTTATGGGGAAAAGCGTATGAGGCGACTGTTGAAAATAAAGAATACGGGAAATGAAGTGTTGAGAATATCAGGTATCACTTCAGCCGACGATGCCGTTTCTGTTGATGCTGTTGTCCCGTTGACGGTTGCTCCGGGAAAGAGTGTGGAGATGAATGTCACGGTTGACGGCTCGAAAGAGAAAAACGACGTGCTCAATAGCGCGCTGATAATACTGACGAATGATCCGGCTAATCCCAATAAATTAATCCGCTTAGTAGGAAAAAGATAAAAATATAATAAGATAAAAGATATGGAACATCCTGAGAATGCAGCTGAATACACAGGTCTGACGGTAAACAGCGGCGTCAATCAGCCGCCGCAAGTCAATCCTTATTTGAAACCGCACAAGCGAAAGAGGCTTATGACGGCTGGTGAATATGTCGAAGGAATTCTAAAGGGGGATGTCACGGTGTTGAGCCGGGCGGTCACGCTGGTGGAAAGTCAGGCGGCTGAGCATCAGCAACTGGCTCAGGAAGTGATAGAGAAATGTTTGCCTTATGCCGGAAAATCGAAACGCATAGGTATAACTGGAGTGCCTGGTGCGGGAAAGAGCACTTCGATAGATGTGTTCGGATTGCACGTGTTGAAGCGTGGTGGCAAGCTTGCAGTACTTGCCATCGACCCGAGTAGCGAGCGCACAAAGGGCAGCATTCTCGGCGACAAGACTCGTATGGAAAAGCTTTCGCAGCAAGCTGACGCATTCATCCGTCCCAGCCCGTCGGCCGGCTCGCTCGGTGGTGTGGCCCGTAAGACTCGCGAGACGATTGTGCTTTGTGAAGCTGCCGGCTATGATAATATTTTTGTGGAAACCGTAGGTGTGGGGCAAAGTGAGACTGCCGTGCATTCTATGGTGGATTTCTTCCTGTTGATACAGCTTGCCGGTACCGGCGACGAGTTGCAGGGCATAAAGCGTGGCATAATGGAGATGGCTGACGGCATTGTAATCAACAAGGCCGACGGCGACAATATCGAGCGTGCGATGCTGGCAAAGGCGCAGTTCCAGAATGCTTTGCATCTGTTTCCGCCTACAGAGTCTGGATGGTTGCCGGAAGTTTTGACATATTCCGGATATTATGAGATTGGAATAACGGAGGTGTGGGATATGATTGACCGTTATTTCGCTTTCGTGCAGGATAATGGCTATTTTGAGCAGAAGCGTATCGAGCAGGAGAAATATTGGATGTACGAGACTATCGACGAGCATCTGAAGTCGCATTTCTATAATGATCCTGAAATAGAAGCGATGCTGAAGGTGAAGCAGGGTAGTGTTCTGGCAAGCCGGCAAAGCTCGTTTGTCGCTGCGCGTGAGGTACTCGACTATTATTTTGCAAAAAACGGTATGAAATGATAATCCGGGCGTGTTGCGGATTTAATATAAGATGGCAGGACTGAAATCATTGGCTAAGGAGACGGCGATTTACGGATTAAGCAGTATCGTCGGAAGGTTCCTTAATTATCTGTTGGTGCCGATTTATGCGAGTGCGATGTCGGCGGCTTCAGGCGGATATGGTGTGGTTACCGAGGTGTATGCATGGACGGCGTTGCTGCTTGTCATACTTACCTACGGTATGGAGACTACGTTTTTCCGTTTTGTCAATAAAGAGGAGGAGAATCCGAAGCGTGTATATTCCACAGTGCTGCTTATGGTCGGCACTACCTCTTTGGCCTTTGCGGCTCTCTGTATTGCATTCTTGCCGCAGATTGCAGGCGCGATGGGTTATGCGGAGCATCCGTGGTATGTGGGATTTATGGCGATAGTTGTGGCTATGGACGCTTTTCAAAGCATACCGTTTGCTTATTTGCGCTATCAGAAGCGTGCGATAAAATTTGCTTCCTTGAAATTATTGTTCATTATTCTGAACATCACCTTAAACCTCATTTATTATGTGGTGATGGGGGGAAGCGACGTGATGTACGCATTCCTTTTCAATCTTGTCTGCACATCGACAGTTATGGTGCTGATGTTGCCCTTGCTTAAATTCGGCGGTGGTTTTGACCGGGCATTGGCAAAGAGGATGCTTAAATATTCCTATCCTATACTGATTCTTGGGATTGCAGGCATTCTTAATCAGGTAGCCGATAAGATAATTTTCCGTCACGTATATAAGGGAAGCGATGCGAGCGTGCAGCTTGGCATATACGGTGCGGCAAGCAAGATAGCGATGATAATGGCGATGCTCACACAGGCTTTCCGCTATGCCTACGAGCCTTTCGTGTTCGGCAAGAGCAAGGACAAGGACAGCAAGGAAATGTATGCCAAGGCTATGAAATATTTCATCATTTTCACGCTATTGGCGTTTCTTGCCGTGGAGTTTTATATCGACATATTGAAATATATTCTCGCCCCGGACTATTGGGAGGGCTTGAAGGTCGTGCCGATTGTCATGGCGGCGGAGATATTCATGGGTGTGTATTTCAACTTGTCGTTCTGGTATAAGCTTATCGACCAGACGAAATGGGGCGCATACTTCTCGTTTGCCGGATGCGCCGTGCTGATAGCAGTGAATGTGATATTTGTTCCTGTTTATGGCTATATGGCTTGCGCATGGGCTGGATTTGCCGGTTACGGTGTCGCTATGTTGCTTTCCTATTTTGTCGGACAGAAGAAATTCCCCATCGCTTATGACTTGAAATCGATTGCTTTCTATGTGGTGGCGGCTGTGGCACTGTTTGCCGTTGACCGCTATCTCGCTTTGCAAGGTTGGGCGGGATTCGTGTTAGGCACGGTAATGCTCGCCTTCTTTGTGGCATTGATTGTCAAGAAAGAAGGCATCGATTTAAAATCAATGTTACGACGCCGTTGATATGAAAGTAGTGATTCTCAACACATCTGATACTAATGGCGGTGCAGCCGTGGTTTCTTTACGGCTGATGCGGGCATTGTGCGATGCGGGGGTTGATGCGCGTATGCTTGTGGTTGACCATCGTGCCGATGATGAGCGGGTGGCGGTTGCCGGTACTCCTGAGCAATATAAATGGGCATTCTATACCGAGCGGTTGAAAATATTCCTGCGTAACGGTTTCTCACGACGCAATCTGTTTAAGGTGTCCACAGCCTGTTGCGGTGTGGATGTGCTGTCGCACGAATGGGTGAAGCGTGCCGATGTTGTGTGCATCAATTGGATAAATCAGGGAATGATGTCGTTGCGCGATGTCGAGAGGCTATGCCGGACAGGGAAGAAAGTGATATGGACAATGCACGATATGTGGTGCTGCACCGGTATTTGTCACCATGCTTATGATTGTGGTGGATTCCATCAGGAATGCGGGCGTTGCCCTTTTCTTGACTCCCGTTTTAAACGAGACCTGTCGCATAAGGTTTGGAAGCAGAAAAAACACATATTTGACAAGTCAGGCATACATTTCGTGCCTGTCAGCAATTGGCTTGCGCAACGGTGCCGTGAGAGTTCGTTGCTTTGCGGCAGGCCGTTGACGGTTATACCCAATGCCGTGCCTGTGGAGAGTTTCGATTGGCATCGTAAGGGTGATGCGTCGAAAAAGGTGATGGCGATGGGTGCTGCCCGTCTTGACGACCCTGTGAAGGGATTCGGCTTGATGATGGAAGCTGTTAATAAGATAGCCGATGATTATCCTGACAAAGCAACCGGCGTGGAGTTGTTGCTGTTTGGTAATATACGCGACGAGTCGCTTCTTTCCAATATAAGGTTGCCTTATAAGTGGATAGGGACAGTGCCGCCTGAGCGTCTGCCAGAAATATACAGGCAATGTGATGTAGTTGTCTCGTCGTCGCATTTCGAGACGCTGCCCACAACTCTTGTCGAGGGGCAGGCGGCCGGATGTCTTGCCGTGGCATTCGACCATGGCGGTCAGTCAGACATAATCAGCCATCTTGATAACGGCTATCTTGCCGCTTATCCCGATTCATCCGATCTTGCTGCCGGATTGCTTTGGGCGATATCGCAGAATCAGGACAGGGAACGGATTCATAAAGGTGTGGCAGACCGTTTCTCTGAGAAGGTTGTCGCGGGTCGCTATGTTTCATTGTTTGACGAGGTATAACGGGGTTGTGCTTGTTGGGAAATAGTCTTACCTTTGCGGTATAAGTTTCTGAACTATGGATTGCAGGAAATATTTGTTGGTATTTTCCATACTGTTTTTTATGATGGTAAGTTGCTCGAATTCATCTGGCAGACAGACCGCTGCTGTCGGGACAAACGAGGTGGTGGAAGAGCCGCGGGTGGTGTTCAATGCCGATAGCGCATATTCCTATGTTGCGGCACAATGTGCATTTGGGGAGCGTGTGCCAAACACAGAAGCCCATAGGCTTTGTGGGGATTATCTTGCTTCCGAATTGCGCCGCCATGGAGCTGATGTGACAGAACAGCGTATGACTCTTACTGCATTTGACGGAACGAAAATAGAAGCGCGTAATATTATCGGAGAATATTTTCCTGAGAAGCAGCGGCGTATATTGCTGCTGGCGCATTGGGACAGCCGTCCCTGGGCAGACAATGATCCCGACCCGGCAAAACGCAAGTTGCCGGTTATGGGAGCCAACGATGGAGCGAGTGGAGTGGGAGTGCTTTTGGAAATAGCAAGGGTGCTTTCGGCAAATGAACCGGAAATAGGAATCGACATACTCTTTTCTGATGCTGAAGATTGGGGTGATTCAGGTGCCGGAGATGACAGCAGTTGGGCGCTGGGGACTCAATATTGGACAGAAAATCCGCATCGCAAGGGTTATCAGTATCCTTCATTCGGAATACTGCTTGATATGGTTGGCGACCGTAACGCTAAATTCCTTAAAGAATATTTTTCCATGCAGGCAGCCAGCGGGGTTGTTGATCAACTGTGGGCTACGGCTGCATCGCTCGGTTACGACAATTATTTCATAAATGCAAGTGGCGGGGCGATGACAGATGACCACGTGTTCCTAATCCGTGCAGGTATCCCTTGCGTTGATATAATCGATCAGCGTATGGACAGTGATACGGGTTTCTGCCCGCAGTGGCATACTTCATTTGATACGATGAGGCATATCGACCGTTCTGCATTGGAAGCTGTGGGGCAGACAGTTGTCACTATGCTTTTCGGCAAATAAGCGTTAAAAAAAGACGATTCTTACGGATTGCTGTCAAAATTGCGTAACTTCGCATACTGAATAATCACATCCGGACAGATGA
This sequence comes from Candidatus Limisoma faecipullorum, assembly GCA_017694955.1. Lineage (GTDB taxonomy): Bacteria > Bacteroidota > Bacteroidia > Bacteroidales > Muribaculaceae > Limisoma > Limisoma faecipullorum. The sequence goes on along the minus strand of JADIMC010000033.1, from coordinate 7,938 downwards.
AGGAAGCTTTACACTTGTCACAAGAACAGAAATTGCAGCAGCGGCTTTCGCCGCAGCAGGTGCAATTCGTAAGACTTCTTGAAATGAGCCGTCCGGAAATGGAGGATGAGGTTCGCCATGAAATAGAGGACAATCCGGCAATAGAGGCTGTGGATGCGCACGAGATGGAATCTTTGCCGACTGAGGATGGTGGAAAATTCGAGGAATCGTCGGAGGATATGCAGCGTGCTGATTATAAAAATGACGATGATATCCCTTCATACCGTTTTGAGGCTTCTAACCGTAGTGCTGATGATAAGGTGTATGACCCTGTTGTGGTTTCAGAGAATTCTTTGCTCGACTATCTTACGGAGCAGATTAACGAGCGTGACCTTACGCCGGAGCAACAGAGGATTGCAGACTACATAATCGGCAATATCGATGACAATGGCTATCTGACACGTTCGGTGACAGCTATATCCGATGATATAATATTCCAGACTGGATTGAACGTGACGGAAGACGATGTTGACAATGTGTTGCAGATGATACGCGACCTCGATCCTGCAGGAATCGGTGCATCCGATTTGCGCGATTGCCTGTTGTTGCAGTTGGAGAGGTTTGGAGGGAAGCGCAGAAACATGCAGGCATATGAGATAATAGACAAATATTTTCCGGAATTCTCAAAGAAACATTATGACAAGATAATGCAGGCGATGGGTATGGAGGAGGGGGAGTTCAAGGAAGCGCTCGCTACCATACGTTCTCTCAATCCAAAACCGGGCAGCCTGTTCAACGGTGGCGACAGCGACAATTCTCAACATATAATCCCTGATTTCAGCGTGGAGGTTGACAATGGGAAAATAACTCTTACATTGCTCAACAATATACCGGAGTTGCAAATTGAGGAGAGTTTCCAGGTGATGTACGACAATATGTCCGCACGAAAGCCGGCAAACCGCAATGAGGCAGAGGCAAGCTCTTTTGTGAAGGATAAATATGAGTCAGCCGCTACGTTCATAAAGATGCTTCGTCAGAGGCAAGAGACATTGTTCAACACGATGCGTGCAATAGTGGACTGTCAGAAGGAATTTTTCCTTACAGAAGATGAATCGACATTGAAGCCTATGGTGCTGAAAGACATTGCAGCTATGACCGGATACGATATTTCGGTGATTTCCCGTGCCACTGCCGGTAAGTATGTCATTACACAGAGAGGAATTTATCCGTTGCGTTTCTTTTTCAACGAGGGCTTGCGTCACGAGTCGGGCGAGGATGTGTCGTCGCGCGAGATTCAGTCGGCTTTAAAAAAGATTGTGGAATCGGAAAATAAAAAGAAACCATATTCTGACGAGCAGTTGTGCTCGATGCTTCAATCGAAAGGCTACGAGATTGCCCGTCGCACCATTGCCAAATACCGCGAGAAGCTTGGAATACCGGTGGCGCGGTTGCGGAAAGAACTTTTAAAATAATGAATATATGAATACAAACGCCCATACGATAATCAATACATTCGAGGCAAAGGCAATGCGTGCCACTCATTATGTCTCGGTGTTTTTTTCCGCATTGCTCAGCCCGTTGCTGATGCCTACCTACGGTATGATTGTTTCTCTGTGGCTGTCGAATCTGTTGGTGTTGACGTTGCCTACAAAACTTACGGTGATACTGACGGTTTTTCTCATTACGGCTGTGCTTCCGGCATTGCTTTTTCTGCTGCTTAAATATTTGAAGGTGATTGAGAGCACGAGCCTTAATGGCAGAAAAGAGCGCTTGCTGCCTTACATAATCATAATAGTGTGCTATGTGGCGAGTGCCGTTTACTTGTTCAGCATAAATGCGCCCGAGTGGCTATGGATGTTTATGTTTGGCGGGGGTTGTGCGGCATTGGTTTCCATGCTTGTCAATTTTAAGTGGAAAATCAGTGCGCATATGGCAGGAATCGGAGGATTTGTAGCCTTGGTTTGCCGTATCAATTCCGGCGGTGATGGTGTGTTCGACCTGTTGCCTGTGATTTGTGGGGCTATATTTATTGCGGGAATACTTGGAACATCGAGAATAGCAATGGAGCGGCATACGCTTTGGCAGGTGCTTGCCGGAGCGGCTAATGGGTTTATTTGCGTATATTTCTTATGACAACAATATAAAATTACTGTTATGACACCGGTTGTAAGCATAATTATGGGCAGCACTTCCGACCTGCCTGTACTTGAAAAGGCGGCGAAGCTGCTTGATGAGTTTGAGATTCCTTTTGAGATGAACGCATTGTCGGCGCACCGTACTCCTGAGGAGGTCACTAAATTTGCGCTTTCTGCCAAAGAAAGAGGATTGAAGGTGATAATCGCTGCTGCCGGTATGGCAGCCCATCTTCCGGGCGTAATTGCAGCGCAGACCACGGTGCCGGTTATAGGTGTGCCTATTAAATCATCGTTTGAGGGCATGGATGCGCTTCTTGCGATAGTGCAAATGCCCCCGGGTATTCCTGTTGCCACTGTTGGTGTCAATGCAGGGTTGAACGCAGCGATTCTTGCTGTGCAGATGCTTGCGATGAGCGATGAAAAGATAGCTGCCAAGTTCGAGAAATATAAAAGTGACCTTGCGGGAAAGATTGTAAAGGCTAATGAAGAACTTTCAAGAATAAGCTATAAATATAAGGTTTAGGAACAGGTTTTCTGTAATGGACAGTTTTAATTATAGCCGCCGGCAAACGTCGGCGGTTGACATAAAAGGGCTGATGCTTGGCAGTGGTTATCCTGTACGCATACAGTCGATGACTTCCACATCCACGCTTGACATAGATGCGAGTGTGGCACAATGCAAGCGCATTTTCGATGCTGGTGCCGATTTGGTGCGGCTTACTGCGCAAGGAGTGAGGGAGGCTGAGAGCATAGGTGTGATACGCTCACGACTTCATTCCGACGGTTATTGCAAACCATTGGTGGCTGATATCCATTTCAACCCTAAGGCGGCATTTGCCGCTGCGGTCACTGCCGACAAGGTGCGGATTAATCCTGGTAACTTTGTCGATGCTGCACGCACGTTCAAGAAGCTTGAATATACCGACGATGAATATGCAAGGGAGATAGAGAAAATCCGGGAGAAACTTGTGCCGTTCCTTGAAATATGCCGTGAAAACAATACTGCGGTGAGGCTTGGTGTGAATCACGGTTCTCTTTCCGACCGTATAATGAGTCGTTATGGCGACACTCCGGCCGGGATGGTGGAGTCGGTTATGGAATATCTGCGCATATGCTGTGAGGTGGATTTCCGCAATATAGTGATATCGATAAAGGCGTCGAATACGGTGGTGATGGTGGAGACTGTCCGTAGGCTTGTCGTAGCTATGGATGCGGAGGATATGCATTTTCCGTTGCATCTTGGCGTTACAGAGGCCGGTGATGGCGAGGACGGGCGTATAAAGTCGGCTGTCGGTATGGGAGCGTTGCTGTCGGAAGGTATAGGCGACACTATCCGTGTTTCGCTCAGCGAAGACCCCGAATTTGAAATTCCGGTAGCTCGTAAGTTGGTTGATTATATCGCATCCCGAGAAGGACATCCCTATATAAAAGGCACCTTTGCCAAAGGTTATAATCATATTGTGCCGGAAAGGCGCGTGACAGATGCCTGTGGCTGTGTCGGAGGAAAGAATCAGCCGGTAGTTGTGTCTTCGCTTGCTCCTTCGGAAATGGTGGGATGCGCGTTGCTGCCAGATTTATATCTTGGCAGCTTCGATGCAGCGGAAGTTGATGCTTCGCAGCCGGCGAGGGAAGTGGCGGCTTCATTGTCGGATGGGAAGGTGATAATCCTAAGCTCCAGTAATCAGAATCCTGTCGGAGAGATGCAGGCGTTTATCCACGGTCTGACAGATTGCGGCTGCAAGGTCCCGGTAGTGGCGCGTATGCGTTATGAAGATGCAGATTCGGAGGATGTGCAGGTGAAAGCAGGTGCCGACTTTGGCACGCTGCTTATTAACCGTCTTATCGACGGTATATTGCTTGATGCTCCTAATCTGCCTGTCAGAAGCGATTCCGTAAGGTTTGCTTTCGGCATATTGCAGGCGGCACGTACAAGGATGGTGAAGACTGAATTCATCTCTTGTCCGAGTTGCGGGCGCACTATGTTCAATCTGCAGGAGACGGTTCGTGAGATAAAGGCGGCTACCTCTCATTTGAAGGGACTGAAGATAGGTATTATGGGATGCATAGTCAACGGTCCGGGCGAGATGGCCGACGCTGATTATGGATATGTCGGTGCGGCTGCCGGAAAAGTGAGCCTTTATAAAGGAAAGGAATGCGTGGAACGCAATATCCCGCAAGAAGATGCGCTTGAGCATCTAATATCGCTTATCAAGGCTAATGGCGACTGGCACGACAAGAGTTCGGATAATTAGTTTGAATTTCAAGCGGAAGATATTATACCGGACTGGATAAACTTTAATTTTTATACTTTCCGATCTGAATAATGGGAATAGTAGGTATAATCTTATTGGCGATAAGTCTTGCGATGGACTGTTTTTCGGTCTCGCTTGCAAGCGGAATGATATTGAAGCGCATACATCGTCCCACGTTGCTGAAGATGGCGTTCTTTTTCGGCTTGTTTCAGGCGTTGATGCCGCTTGTGGGCTGGTTTGTCGCAGGACTGTTCAGCTCGTTGATACGTGATTACGACCATTGGATTGCTTTCGGATTGCTTTCCTTGCTTGGAGTTAGGATGATAATCGAGAGTTTCAAGAAACAGGAGGATTGCCATTTTGATCCGAAGCGTCTGTCTGTGATTCTGACATTGGCGGTTGCCACGAGCATTGATGCATTGGCGGTGGGTGTCACATTCGCTTTCATTAAGATGACGGTTGACCAGATGCTTGTGGCTGTTGGGATAATCGGGCTGGTTTCATTCGTTTTCTCAATGGCAGGTACATATATAGGAGTTGTGGCGTGCCGTCGTTTCAAATTCCGGATGGAATGGGTTGGCGGACTTGTGCTGATTGGATTGGGGGTGAAGATTTTAGTGGAACACCTTTCGGCAGCCTGATTATCAGAATGGCAGCCGATAGTTGCGAAGCTCTTTCCGTAGAGCCAGTGCCTTGTTGTCGGTGAAAGAGTCAAGAAGCCGCCAGAAGCGCGGTCCGTGGTTCATTTCCACAGTATGTGCCAGTTCGTGAAGTAGTACATAGTCGGAAAGATGCGGCGGAAGAAGCATCAGGTAGCACGAGAGGTTGATGGTGCCGGCTGCCGTGCAGCTTCCCCAGCGTCGGCGTGCTCCGTTGATTTTCACTTTTTTGTATGTCAGCCGGTGCCGTTGTGCGAACATTTCGAGTACAGGTGGCAGCATAAGGGCTGCGTTGTGCTTCATTGCGCGGGTAATGCCGTTACGTATTGTTGTTTGCACTGCTTTGCTGCTGAAATCTGTAAATGGCGGATAATATAATGTCACTTCATCCTCCCCATAATGCAGTGTGAAATTTTTTCTTTTCCCTTGCTGGAGGCTAAGGCGGAAGCATTCGGCGGCAATGCGGAAATCTGGCGTGATACCCTGCGGCTTGACGCGCTCGAATGACGGCAGCAGCTGGCTGCGGTACTTTTCCACCGCTTCAAGTATTGTTGAGAATTTCGTGTATGGTGGCACAGTGACGTGCAAGCCGTCGCTGCGTACGCTCAGCGACAGGTTGCGGGCGTTGGAGCGCGAACCTACGATTATCTTTCCGAAATCCTTGTCTTCAAAAACTCTTTTCGCCATATTCTTGTCAGCTTTCAGCGCGACAAAAATAGGCATAATTCTGCATTTAGCCACAACAACCGCCATTTAGGATAATTATCGAGGTTGTAAGACTGCTTTGTGTGGCAGAAATTTTCGGAAATTTGCGCTATGAAAATTGTTTTAGGAAGAAGCGGTTGGAAATGTCTTTGGGTGTTGCTTTTGTCGTTTGTGGCAGGATGCGATATGATAGAATACCATCCTTATGATCTTGACATTGAAGGAAGGACGGGTATAAATAAGGAGAATATGGCGGAAATCAAAGCTTCGACGGAGGACTGTGAAGAAATATCGTTTGCCGTCATAAGCGACACGCAGCGGTGGTATGACGAGACGGAAGATGCCGTGGCCGACCTCAACCGCCGTGGAGAAGTGGATTTTGTTCTGCATACCGGCGACCTTTCCGACTTCGGGGCTAAATTGGAGTTCGAGTTGCAGCGCGACATACTGGAGAAACTGGCTGTTCCGTATGTCTGTCTGTTGGGAAACCACGACTGTGTGGCTACCGGCAAGCAGGTGTTCAACAAAATTTTCGGCGATGACAATTTCGTGTTCATAGCCGGAAATGTGCAGTTCGTCTGTGTCAACACCAATGCTTTGGAGTTCGACTATTCGCAGGCTGTGCCCGATTTGTCGTTTATTCGTGATTGTCTGGAAAACACTCCGGACGGCGTTACGAAAACAGTGGTGGCGATGCATGCCGGACCTTATTCCGAGCAGTTCAACAATAATATCGCCGACGTGTTCGAGTTCTATATCCGCCAGTTTCCTGATTTGCAGTTCTGTATATATGGGCACGGGCATCAGCTTGCAGCTGATGATTTTTTTAATGACGGTGTGATGTATTATCAATGCCCTTGCGCTAAGAAGCGTACTTATCTTTGTTTCACTATCAATAATGACGGTTATGAGTATGAGGTGGTGGAGTTTTAGGGCATTTATTCTTTGTGTGGCATTGTCGGTATGCGTTCCGCTCTTTGCGGCGGATTCGGCCGATTCTGTCGCCGTCCGGCGTTGGGACAGGCGTGTGAATTGGAAATATGATGGTTGGGAACGGTTGAAACCTAAGAATGTGAAAGTGCAGTATGCCGGCGGAATGGGATTCCTTTCGTTCGGGGCAGGGTGGGAATACGGTAAGCGGAATCAATGGAACAGCGATTTCTTTATCGGTTTATTGCCTAAGAAATTTTCCGACAAGCTGCATTTCACGTTTACGGTGAAACAGACTTATACGCCGTGGAGCATGCGTCTGTGCGACTGGCTGTCGTATGAGCCGCTGACTTGCGGTTTGTATTTCACCACAATCAACGGCGAGGATTTTTGGCAGCGTGAGCCGGGAAAGTATCCTAACCGATATTATAATTTCAGTTCGAAAGTGCGCACTTCCGTATTCTTGGGGCAGAGCGTGACGTTCTATCCTGAACGTTATCCGTGGATGCGTGGCATCGGCTTATTTTATGAGATAGGCACCAACGAGCTTTATATCGTGAGCAAGGCCACTAACAGCACCGTCCGTATGCGCGACATCCTGCGCTTCTCTTTCGGCCTGAAGATGCAGATTTTCAAGCCACACGAATAATGAATCCGGCATTTAAGAATTTCGTCAACATACATTTGTGCGTTTGTAGCTTATCTATTTGTTTGATGTAGCGGAATATGATGGTTGTTTAAAATGAAAAAACCGCTCCCCACCACGGGGAACGGTTTCCGTAAAATTAAAACATTGCTTATGAAAAAGAATCTTATTCTGCTTTTCCTTCGCTGCCAAGAACGTATTTGATCTTGTGGATGTAGAGCTTTTTCATGTTGTCGCGTGCCGGGCCGAGATATTTGCGCGGGTCGAATTCTTCCGGATGCTCGGCGAACACTTTGCGGATAGCCGCAGTCATTGCAAGACGGCTGTCGGAGTCGATGTTGATTTTGCAAACTGCCGATTTAGCCGCTTTGCGGAGTTCATCCTCAGGAATACCGATAGCCGCTTTCAAAGCTCCGCCGTATTTGTTGATTGTGTCAACTTCTTCTTGCGGAACTGATGATGATCCGTGAAGCACGATTGGGAAGCCCGGGAGTTTCTCCATTACAGCGTCGAGCACGTCGAATGCCAATGGCGGCGGAACGAGGCGGCCTGTCTGCGGATCAACGTGGCACTGTTCCGGAGTGAACTTGTATGCGCCGTGTGAAGTGCCGATAGAGATAGCCAACGAGTCG
>JADIMC010000032.1 GCA_017694955.1 Candidatus Limisoma faecipullorum | reverse complement strand
GTGTAATAAGGCATTACGGCGGAAGCCTTTCCCGTCGGCCCGTCGAGCTTGAAAGCTCCTTCGGTGAACGGTATCTTATGCGTCTCATAGCAGCCGCCGGGATACACTGCATATTTGCCGTTGCCGTAGTGCGCGTCGCGTCCGCCCTCGCCCGAGCCGCCGCCCGGCCAGTGCTTCACCATCGTGTTGACGCTCCTGCGTCCCCATCCGCCTTCAATTTCGTCTTTGCCTGTCGAGGTCTGGAAGCCGTCGCAATAGGCTCGCGTAAGGTCGGTCACGAGCTTAGGCTCCGGACCGAATGTGCTGCGGTAGCGGTACCAGCGCGGGTCGGTGCCGAGGTCGGCCTGCGGCGACAATGCCGTAGCAAGTCCAAGCAGACGGTATTCCGTTGCGGCGATGCGCCCGAACTCCTCCACTATCTCCGGCGAGAACGTGGCGGCAAGCCCCAGCATGTTGCTCCAGAGCGATATGTCGCCGCTGTTGCCGGGATTGAACTCCGCGTCGGCAAATGCCGAATGCCGCGGGTCGGACGAATTGTTGGCGGGAATGCCGTGCGTGCGACCCTCGATGAGCGCCTGCACCTTGTTGTTCCACCGCGCGGCTGTCTCCGGGCTCTCCACCTTTGACACAAGCACGTGGCGCAGGTTGTCCTCCGTCAGGAAGCGTATCTGCGAGTCACTCAGGTCGTAAGCCTTCATTCCGCTCTCGGCGAAAGGCTTTCCGCCGTAAGTGTCGTTAGGCATCGGAAGCTTGTTCTGGTCGCTGTAGAGCATCAGCCCGGCAATCTCGTCGATTGTCATACGCCTGGCAAGGTCGGCGGCACGCTCCTCCATCGGAAGCCGCCAGTCCTCGTAGGGCAACAGCTTGCCGCTGCCGTCGAAGCTCTTGAAATACTTGCCGTCAACCTCTATTATCTTCACCCCCGATTCAGGCGAATAGCCCAATGCCGGGCCGTCTTTCTGTATAACGAGGTTGTACCCGTCCTTCTTCTCAATCCGCATATTGTCAGTCTTATTGATTTCCATATTCTCTCCAGTGGCACTTGCCGCCGTAATGGCCGCCAAAGCCGCCACTGTCAATATTTTTCTCATATTCCTTTATTAAAAACGTTCCATTTCAATCTCGGCATCGCAGATGCGGCACTACTCCCAACCGGTTATCTGGCGGAGGAAGCCGGTCAGCTCCACTGCCATCTTGTTAGACTGACGCCACGAAGGATGCCAGTCTGCTCCATATCCTAAAGAGCCGGTATGCGGCGACATATCGAAGCGGTAAACCTCATTGTCGCCGGCTGCCTTGGCTTCTGCCACCACCTTGTCGAGCACCGTAGTCACCACCTCAAGCCGCTTGCCGGTCAGCAGACAGCCGGTGAGCATCACGATTTTGGCATCGGGGTAATATCCGCGGAGACGCTTCAGGAAATCGCGGCTCGCTTCTTCAAGAAGCTCCGCATCATAATTGTTGAGGCTCGTGTCGTTTGTGCCGAGATTCACGCATACCACCTCCGGCTGGAACAGGCTGAAATCCCATTTCTCATCGGCATCGTAGAACAGCGTGCGGTCGTAGAGCGCCGGTATGCAGTCCTTCGAGCCTTCGACGGGACCGCCGTAGTTGCGGTACATGCCGTAGCCCGACCGTGCCACGGTGTAGTAGCGTGCGCCGAGGGCGCGTGCCGTCTGCGCGGCATAGGAGTAGTAATGGTTCTCGGTGGCGAAACTGAAATCATCATCCTTGCTGTGGGCCTCAATGCCGTAGCCGCAGGTGATGGAGTTGCCTATGAACTCTATGGTACGTCCGGACTGCGCAGGAGGAGGCAGCAGACGGCCGTCGGTAGTGAATCCCCGGAACTCCGGCTTCAGGCTATAGCCCTCGACGGCATACACCACCTTCACGCGGTGCTTGCCCTGAGGCAGACCCTCGGCGAGTGTCATCACCGAGTCGCTGTCGGAAAAATGAATCTTGAAAGGCAGCTCGTCGTCGATTTCCACCATGAAATAGCCGCTTCCCGGCTTCGCTTTCATACAAATCTCCGTGCCTTCGAAATTCAGCTCCGCGCTCACTCCCGGATAGGAGAATGCCGGCGACTGCGGATTCTTCCAGCTTATGCGCCCGCAATAGGCAATGTTCTTGTCGTTTGCCGGGATATCGGCTGCCTGTGCAGCCCCGGTTGTCAATACGGCGAAAGCCGCCGCAATCAATACGTTTCTCATATTATGTCAAGTTTGTGATATTTTAAATGAATAACGTGTACAAAAGTAATGAATCGTGACCGTCATAGAGCAACAAACCATATTGAAAAGTTGTAAAAAAATGCCAATTATCTTTTACGTTCAGCCGTAGCGGACAGGCGGGATTTTGAGTGGCGTCAAGTCGGGCGGCTCGTCGCGGGCAAGGTCATCGGCAATGTAGAGACCGATGCAGCGTGTCATCAGTATGTCGTCGTGGCATCCTTCCTTTGCGGCGTATCCGCCGTTGTTGCGGCGCTCGTAAGTGGCATGCTCGTTGACCGCCTCCATATCGCGCTCCACGTATCGTCCGTCGCGTACTGTGGCGATATGGTGGTTCACCACGAGCGGCTTGGTGGCGCGGTTTGTGTGGAATCCCACTTGCGAGAGGCGCGTCCCTGTAAGGCGGTCAATCACGTTCCGGCAATAGATGTTAGGATAGTAGTCGGCAATCTCGTCGAGGATGTACGCGGCGTTTCCAGCCCCGGCAGCTTCCGCCTCAAGGGTGTTGCTCTCGATGACGAGCAGCGCCTTATGGTAGTAGGCTGCAATCTGTGCTGCCTTCCACGCCAGCAGGTCGTGGTCGGTATGCCCCCGCCATTGCGCCACCACCTCGGGTTTCGCGCCCCGCTCCTCGCCGCGGTCGATTACGGCAATCACCGACCAGTCGCTGTCGTCGCTTCTCCCTCCCACATCGACGATTACGATGTAGCGGTTGTAGTGGCGGGTGCTGCCGCAACGGTCCTTCCACACTTTCAGCAAGCCTCCCGGCGCAGCCTCGATTCTGACACCTCGCAGCGACTCCGGTCCCGTAATGGCATCCGCCACGATATCGCCCTCCAGCTCCGGAGCCGCGCATCCGCATCGCAGCCGTTCCACCCCCTCCCTGTCGAACACCATACGGTCGGTGCTGGTGAAAGCCTCGATGTCGGTCGTGGGATATTCCGCCTTCATCGCCTTGTGTGACGCATATTCCCGACGCTTGGAATGGTACCACGCTATCTGTTCCAACGTCAGTCCCGACTCCCACAATCCGCGCTCATAGCTGTCCATATTGTCAATCAGTCCGTGATAGTCGTCAACAGGCACTGAATAAATGCCATATTCATACCACGGGACGAAAACCGGCACCTTGTCGCTTTCGCCGGCTTTGGCACGCAGCCATTCGGTGTGGAAGAAGTTGCCCACACCGTTGGCTGTTGACTCCATAACCACAAGCGTGAGCTCGGCGAGCGCCACCGAGCCCGCTATCGAACGTATGATTGCATTAGGGTCGTGTCCGGGAGTCTCTCGCCAGAATGCCACTTCCGAAAGGTGAGCCATAGCAAGGTCGGAGCCTCGCGCCGCCTCCTGATTCTCGGCGGAGCAGACGGCGATGGTGTTCTGCCTTCCGTCGATGCGGCATATGTTGCGGCTGCCTTCGAATGGGCGCAGTCTCAGCTCCTTGCCGTCGGGGAGATATTCCTCCGGATAGCGAACGAGCAGTTTCGACATCATCGCCCTGATGGTTGCCGCCGCGTCGCGCACGTGGGCGCAGACAAGACTGTGCCAGTTGTCGCGCTGCGTGATCTGTATCCACGCCATATATGCCTGTATGAGAGTCGAGACGCCGCATTGCCGGGCTTTCAGCACTATCGCGCGTATGGGACGGCGTGCCGTGCGCATAGCCTCAAGCTCGCGCAGGATGATGCGCTGCGGGCGATTGAGCACGAGCCGGATGTCGCGCCAACCAGTCTTGTCCTTCACCGCTACACACTTCGCGCACCAGAATTCGAAGTCGTGGCGCATACGGAGCATCTCGAATCCGTTGAGAGAAAGCGTGTCGGAATATTCAGGGTCGAGAAGCATCGAGGCGGGCACGCATGCCCTTCCTCCGCCGGGAACACGCACCTCACGCCGCTCTCCGCAACATCCCTCGCCCGTCAGCGGGTCATATCGCTCCGTGGCGAGCCGTTGGCGTCGCCGGTCGTTCTCTTTGATCATCGCAGTGTAGTCCATGGCATCCATAGCGGCAAAGTTAAGGCGCAGCCTCTCGGATTGCCGCGATAAAAGGGAATTACAGGTCATACGGACAGCCGCATAACCGGACAAGAGCAGCCCCTAAATGCAGAAATATCGCGTGGCAATTATGAGGGAACAGGAAAATTTTGTAATTTTGCATAAAGTGAAAAATCGCTACGTTAGTTAAAAAAACGCATTTTATGGCTAAGAAAGATCTGAAGAAAGAAGTACGTACTTGGATGGGTATTTTCATTGGCTGCACAATCATGGCAGCCGGTTTCGTCTATTTCATCAATCCTTACAACATCGTTCCCGGCGGAGTCTATGGCGCGAGCATCGTGCTCCACAATCTCTTCCCGTCGCTTCAGGTCGGCACCTTCGGCTATATGCTCGACATTCCGCTGATGATTATTTCCGTGCTGCTCTTAGGCGGCAAGCTCGGAGGCAGAACCATAGCCGCCGCACTGACCACCCCGTTCATAATGAACGCCCTATCGAAGCTGGCCTATCCGTCGCAGGAAGCTCTGGAGAAACTCGATCCGGCACAGCTCCTTGGCGGAATAATCGACCTTTCTGACCATTTGCTGCTGACCACGATATTCGGCGCCGTGCTAATCGGCATAGGCTGCGGTCTCGTGGTGCGCAACCAAGCCACTACGGGGGGAAGCGACATCGTTGCGATGATAATGCAGAAATATCTCAACATACCGTTCTCCCGCGGCATATTTTTCGTTGACGGGATGGTGGTTTGCTTCGGTCTTGTAGTCATCGGTTTCGGAATCGGCACGGAAAACGACGTGACAACGCCTTCGATACACCTGATGCTTTATTCGCTGCTTGCCATATTCATCACATCGCGAGTGCTCGCGTTCACTATCAACGGCGCGAAAAACGACAAGCTGATGTTCATAATCAGCGACTACAAGCTGGACACGCTCCGCAAATACATATTGGAGGACCTTGACCGGACAGCCACATACATGACAAGCACCGGGCTTTATTCCGGAGCGGAAAAGCATGTGCTCATGCTCGTGGTGAGCTATAAGGAAGTAGCGAAACTGAAGCTAAAGATACAGGAGGCCGACCCGAAGGCATTTGTGATTGTGACCGACGCCTACGACGCCTTCGGCGAGGGCTGGAAGCCGCTGCCCACATCAGCAGCCGAGATACAGCCGGAATAACCACAGCCGGATAAGACAGGACGCGCCTCGGCATAACCAAATTGAAATCTTCGTTTTCATTTGCTTCTGCGCTCGGCTTTCACTATCTTTGCACCCGAAAACATATTTATTAACCTTGTGGAAAAATTTGGCTGCTTGCAACCACGTAAAAAAATGCTAAAACTGCGAATTTCATCCCTCAGATTTTCCCGGAATTTAGCTTTTCCACTTTAAAAACAAATTGGAAAGATGAATTATCTGTTTACTTCTGAATCGGTTTCGGAAGGTCATCCCGACAAAGTGGCTGACCAGATTTCCGATGCCATTGTTGACAAATTGCTCGCCTACGACCCGGAGTCGAAAGTGGCGTGCGAGACGCTTGTTACCACCGGGCAGGTGGTGATTGCCGGCGAGGTGAAGTCGGAAGCCTACATCGACCTGATGGAGACCGCGCGGCGTGTGATCAACGGAATAGGCTACAACAAGAGCGAGTACAAGTTCGACGGCGAATCGTGCGGCGTGCTTTCCGCCATCCACGAGCAGTCGCCCGACATCAACCGCGGCGTGGAACGCGAGAACGCCGACGAGCAAGGAGCCGGCGACCAAGGAATGATGTTCGGCTACGCCTGCAACGAGACGGAAAACTACATGCCGCTGACGCTCGACCTCGCCCATCTGATTCTGCGGGAATTGTCGGCCATACGCCGCGAAGGCAAGCTGATGCCCTATCTCCGTCCCGACTCGAAGAGCCAAGTGACCGTGGAATACGATGAGGACAACCGTCCTGTGCGTATCCATACCATCGTTGTCAGCACGCAGCACGACGAATTCATATCGCCTGCCGACGGCTCGGAAGAGGCACAGGACGCTGCCGACCGCAAGATGCTCGAAGTGATACGCAAGGATGTGGAGACGGTGTTGCTTCCCCGTGTGATTGCCAAACTGCCGGAACATATACAGGCAATGTTCGACGACAAGCTGATACTGCACGTGAATCCTACGGGCAAGTTCGTAATCGGAGGTCCTCACGGCGATACGGGACTGACCGGCCGCAAAATCATCGTCGATACTTACGGCGGCCGCGGAGCGCACGGCGGCGGCGCATTCTCAGGAAAGGACCCTTCGAAAGTTGACCGCTCGGCAGCCTATGCAGCCCGCCACATAGCGAAGAACATCGTTGCTTCAGGCCTTGCCGAGGAAGCGCTGGTGCAAGTGGCATACGCAATCGGCGTGGCAGAGCCGGTGAGCCTCTACGTAAACACCTATGGCAAGGCGAAAGTCAACCTGACGGACGCTGAAATATCGGAGAAAATCAACGGTTTGTTCGACATGCGCCCCGCCGCCATCGAACGCCGCCTGAAACTTCGCCAGCCAATCTATCAGGAGACGGCGGCGTATGGGCACGTAGGACGCAAGCCTGAAATCATCGACAAGACTTTCTATTCGAAATACAACGGCGACAAGACAATGCGTGTGGAGCTGTTCACGTGGGAGAAACTCGACTATGTGGATAAAATCCGCGAGGCCTTCGGCCTGTAACAAATTGAAATACTAACAGAAGAGGCGCGTCTTTGCAGACGCGCCTCTTCTGTTTTCACAAGCAAAAAGCCATATATGCAGGAATATACGTGATATTGTCCTTAACACTTAGATTCTTCGGATGTATCACATAGCATCCGCCTATCCTCTCACGATATAGCTCACAAAATTTAGTAAGTGACGCTGTGGAGTAACGGGCAGTTGATTTGACTTCTATGGGGTAGATTTTATATTTCAATTTGCTGTTATTCGACAGAATGAAATCTACCTCGATATCATTTCTGTGCTTTTCGGAATCATATCGTGTGTAGAAGTATAACTTATGTCCGGCTGCGACAAGCATCTGGGCAATGGCGTTTTCGTATAGCATCCCTTCATTGGTGGACAGTTTGCCGAATAAAATTTCCCGATATAATTCATTGTCGGAAATTTCGTTTTCATCAAACGTATGGCTCATCAACAATCCGGTATCTCCCATATAACATTTCACGAAAGTACGGTCCTCATTAAGCGACAGCCCAACATTAGGGTCGGAGCAGTTGAAACATTCGTTGGCAATCATCGAATCGGCAAGCCAAAAGAATGTGTCGTGGTATTTCGGGAAACTTGCGCCCTTGTCTATCCTGCTTAACACGACTCTTCTTTCCGATTTTGACAAAAAAGCGGGTATCTGGTCAAAAATCGCCAGCACGTTTGATTTATAAGCCGCTTCAATTTTCATCATATCGTTGCGGTACAGAGCCAAGATGTCGCGTTTTTCCATGTCAGCCATTTTGAAATCACGTCCGTTCTCCAAATAAGCCGAAACACTTTTTGGCATTCCTCCGACTATCATATACTGCCTGAACAAAAGCATCGCTTTTGCATGAATGCCTTGTTGCAATGGCATCCGATCTTTAAAACACCGGCGTATGTAGCTTATCATCTGACTCTCACCCAATGCCCATGCAAACTCCTCAAAATCCATAGGATACATGGCAAGCCTCCTTTCCTCAGAAGGAATGGTTATGCCTTTCACGTTTTCCTTTATGGAAATCAACGAGCCTGTTTCAATATAGTCATACCTGCCATCAGCCACAAGATATTTCATCGATTGCCGCGCTTTCGGGAACTGCTGTATCTCGTCGAATATTATCAATGATTCTCTTTCATGCAATTTCACTCCATATTCTGAAGAAAGAATCATAAAAAAGGAATCAAGGTCATTCAGATATGAATCAAAAGCCGATTTTACGACATTGCTCGCATTATTGAAATCAATCAGTATATAGCTTTTGTATTCATTTCTGGCAAATTCCTCCGCTATTGTCGATTTACCTATACGACGCGCACCTTCAATTAATATGGATTTTGCGCCTTTTGCCGTATCTTTCCATACTTTTAGCTTGTCATAAATCTTTCGTTTAAATACAGCCATAATCCGTCATTTTTAATACCGCCGTAAAAGTATTATTAAAAAATCAGATTCACAAGCATTTAAGCAATTATTTTCTGCAATGCGCAGGTATGAGAGTGCCGGAATCTGCTATAATACGCAGGTATGGAAACACCGAAATCTGCTATAATGCGCAGGTATAAAACCTCCAAAATATGCCATAATGCGCAGGTATGAATCAATAAAACAATGTGATGCCGGCGGAGAGGTGGCGGAATTCGGGGCCGTAGCTTTCGTCGAGTATCTTGCATGGAGAATATTTCACATAAAATCCTATGGCCTTATAGTTGAGCTGCGCCATCAGGTCAACCGTCACCTTGCGCTGATGTATGTCGTCGGACGAATTTTCGATTTTGTCATCACCAAGTTTGTATTTCGTTTTCATACTGCCGTGAACATTGACATTCAATACCGGCCCGGCACTGAAATCGAAACCTTTGCCGAGTTCCTGACGGAACATTATCGGAAACATCAGGCTAAACATCTTCAATCGTGAGAACTGCACGTCGGCACCCTCCTCATAACCGCCTAAGCTTATAAAACCGTTTTCCTGCACAAAGCGGTTAGTGCCTGTCATCCGGTAGTTGCGCCATCCGAAACCGAAGCCGAGCAAGAACGAAGTGCCGTTGCGCCACGGGCGGCAACTGATGCCGACTATGTGGTCGATAAATACCTCGTAGGAGCTTGCCATATTCACGTTCATCGCAGCGGGTGCGTTGACAGCGTTGACGAAACCTAAGCCGAGCCCGCCGCATTCGAACGAATATGCGGCACGCTTTTCACCTTTTTCCGTCCGGTCTATGAACGGCAAGGTGAAATCCCATCCGGAATTGCCTTCCTTGCTTATTTCCGTTCCCTCGCCGCTTACGTCGCGCTTGTAGGAATAGTAGTAATCGGGATTGTCTTTAGCGCCGAACACTTTCAGTTCCACGGTGTTCCCACCGTGGACGAATGCCACGGAATCGGGGTGCGAGAAACATTCGATTGAATCGCCGGGCTCCACATTACCGGCAGCCGATGCACACGCGAAAGCAAGTGCGCAAATGGCGGTAGTGATAACTTTTTTCATATCTGTAATTTTTTTATTTGATTTCTTAGAACATTCTTTTCAGCTCACCGAGGGTTGCCTTTCCCTCCATATATACCACCGTGGTCTCCGGCTCCGCCCCTTCTTTCAGCAGGTTGTTGCGGAAAAACAGATGCCTGTAGCCATCCTTGCCGTCGGGAAACGAATAGAAGGCATAATACAGCTTTCCGCCTATCATTCCTTCCTCTTTGTCGGAAGCGTTTTTCCCGTCGAGCCTTACGAGCCTTTCCATTTCGGCAGCCAAAGCCTCATTGTCAGTGACGGTGATGCTTCGGAACACGCTCAGCTTGAAAAACTTCAGCCGCTTACCCTCGACTATCACCTCCGTCACGTCCTTGCGGTTCTGGTAGCCGCTGCCGAAAAGCGCAGCCACGCTCATCCCTTTCTGCGCGACAGCAGGTATCGCCGAGACGATGATGATTAATATGAATAATAGCCGTCTCATATCGTCATTCTTTAAATTCGTCCATTGTTTCAAACATATCTCCCAATGTGGCGCCGATGTCGGCAGATGATGCCGTTGCGCCCATTTCCCGCATCGACCGCCGCATCTCCGCCATCACCACATCCTCGTCAGTGCATTTGACGCCGTTGATGTAGGCCACGCATTGGTTGCGGCCGCTGTAAACCGCCCATCCCGAAAAGGCAATCACCAGCGCCACCGATGCCGCCGCAGAATATCCGGCAATCCGTCGGCGCAATGCCGTGCGTCGGCGTGCGTGGCAAAGCCGCCGTCCGACGGTAGTGAATCCTAAGACCGCCCTTGCCTCGTCGAATTCCCTGCCTGCCGCTTCCGGCGACACCAGAAACCTTTTGAGCGCGGATTCCTCCTCATCGGTAGTCTGCGCGTCGAAGTAGCGTCCGATTACCTTGCGCCACTCGTTCACGGTTCTGCCTTCAAACTTCATATTGTCACGATTTTCCATTTTCATCGAATTCCTGATAGCATTTTCTGATTGTCTTTCTCGCTCTCGAAAGCTGCATCCTCACCGCCGCCTGCTCCATACCTAATTTTGCGGCAATCTCCTCGTAGCTTTCGCCATCGTATTCTTTCAGCCGCAGGATTGTCCGCTGTGTTTCTGAAAGATGCTTCTCGATTATCGCCTCCACGATTCTGAATTGCTCGTCAACCTCCATTCGGCGGTCTGCCGGCACTGTGTCGGCCGTGTCGCGTTCATTGTCGATAGGCAACAGAGTCATCGCCTGACTGCGGCGGTAGGCGTCGATGCCGAGATTGCGCACGGTTGTCATAGCCATTGCCTCCGCCTGTCTGCCGGACCGTATCTCGTCCCTCCTTCGCCAAAGCCGGCAGAACGCGTCCTGAAGAGCATCTGCCGCGTCGTCCTCGTCGGGGAAGAAGCGCGCTGCCGCGCGGAGGAATTTTCCGCGCAGCCGTGTAAACACCGATGTCAGCATTTCTTCTTCCATTCTTTATGACGCCTTTTTCCTGCCGCCTTCAAAGAGTAATACGAAGTTAGGAATATTTTGTAACACGGGAATCGCCTTCAATCATATAAAAGCATCAGGAGGGCAGACGTAACCGCCTGTCCTCCTGAATTGCCATATGCCCCATTATGAACTTTATTTACCGCATTTCTCCTTGATTGCAGCCTTAATGCTTTCGAAAATGCCTTCAACCGTGCCTACCCCCTTAATCGGAAGATATGTGCCTTCCTTCATATAGTAGTCGCGCAGCGGCTGTGTCTGCGAATGATATACCTTAAGGCGCTTCTTTATCGTCTCAAGATTGTCGTCGCTGCGTCCGGACTCCTTACCCCGCTTGATGAGCCGGTCGATAAGCTCGTCCTCGTCAACTTCCAGCCCCACAACCGCGTCAACTCTCGCACCGCGCTCGGCAAGCATCTCCTTCAAGGCGCCGGCTTGATTGATTGTGCGCGGGAATCCGTCGAAAATCACGCCATTCTTAGCCTCCGGCGTATTATCGAGAATGTCGGCGAGTATGCTTATCATCAGGTCGTCGGGAATCAGCTTACCGTCGGAAATGTATGTGTCGGCGATTTTGCCGAGCTCCGTGCCTCGCGCAATATTGTCGCGCAACACCTCACCTGTAGAAATATGGAACAGCCCATAATGCGAAATCAGATTCTCGCTTTGCGTCCCCTTCCCAGAGCCCGGGGCACCGAAAATTACGATATTAAACATAGTCTTAAAAAATTTATACCCTCCGCCCAGTGCGGAATTTATTTGGAAACTTAAATAGAATTATCTCATTGATTGCTCTCAAGAATGTAGATGTCGGGAAGATTGCGCGCACACTCGTCGAGGTCGAGACCATATCCGATGATGAACTTTGACGGAATCTCAAAGCAGCAGTAATCAATCTTCACATCCACTTTCGCGGAGTCAGGCTTATGCAGGAGCGTAGCAAACTTGACGTCTGCCGGCTCGTGGCGCATTATCTCCTCCACTAATTTCTCCGCCGTGTATCCGGTGTCAACGATGTCTTCCACAATCACCACCGTGCGTCCCTTTATATCCTTGTCGAGACCGAGAAGCTGCCTTATCTCGCCTGTTGACTCAGTCCCGCTGTAGGATTTGAACCTGATAAATGATATCTCGGCGGCAAAATCAGCCGCCCGGAACAAGTCGGCAGCAAAGATGAAGGCGCCGTTGAGCACGCACACAAACAGCGGATTCCTGTCTCCGCAGTCGTCTTTAATCTGTCTTGCGACTTCCCTTATCCTCCTCTGAATCTCGCCGTTGGTGATATAAGGGACAAAAGTCATACCGTTGATGGTTATCTTGTCCATATCTTCCTAAAATTTCACAAATATACGGAAAGGCTTGCGCAGAAACAAATCAAAAGCAAGTTTTCAAATCCGGTCGTGCCAAGCCACCCGCCATCATTCATAATCCATGAATAAAATCGTATCAATCGAATCCTGAGCGTCCGCTCCAATTTCAGAAGCGGCTGGAGCCGTCGAAGCAGTGCGTGCACAGCTTGCATTTCGGCAATCCGATGGATTTCACCAGATTCTCGATAGTGTTGAACTTCAGCGATGTCAGCCCGAAACGCTGCCGTATCACTTCCACCATCCTGCAATATTCCGGCGAGCCGGTAGTGGCATATTTATCAAGATTCTTGTTCTCGTCGCCTTCCAATTCCTTGATTATCCGTCGCGTAATCAGCTCCAGATTGCTTTTCGTGGCGGTGAATCCGATGAAAGGACAGCCATAGATGAGCGGAGGGCATGCTATTCGGATATGCACTTCCTTCGCGCCGTATTCATAGAGCACCTTCACGTTGTCGCGCAGCTGTGTGCCACGTACTATCGAGTCGTCGCAGAACAGCAGTCGCTTTCCCTCAAGCATGGCGCGGTTAGGAATGAGCTTCATTTTTGCGACGAGCGACCTCATCGACTGGTCGCTTGGCGTGAAGCTCCGCGGCCATGTCGGGGTGTATTTCGAAATTGCACGATGATACGGAATGTGCATTCCTTCGGCGTATCCCAAAGCCATCCCCACTCCCGAATCGGGAATTCCGCATGCGCAGTCAACGTCGGAATCGTCGGTCGCCCCCATCGCCTGCCCGCATGCGAAGCGCACTTCCTCCACGTTCCTTCCCTCATAGCACGATGTCGGGAATCCGTAATATACCCAAAGGAACGAACATATCTGCATCTCCTCCTCCGGCTTGCGCAGCTGCTCCACACCGTCGGCAGTGATGCGCACAATCTCACCCGGCCCCACATACCTGTCGATTTCGTAGTCAAGGTTGGGGAAGCATGTCGATTCGCTCGACGCAGCATATGCACCGTCTTTGCGCCCTATCACAATCGGAGTTCGCCCGAGGCGGTCGCGAGCCGCTATTATCCCGTTCTCGGTGAGCAGCAGCATCGAGCACGATCCCTTAATGCTGCGGTAAACATTCTCAATACCCTCCACGAAAGTAGAGCCCTTAAGGATTAGCAAAGCCACAAGCTCCGTCTGATTGATGTCGCCTGAGCTGAATTCGGCAAAATGCATATTATCGCCGAGCAATTCTCCTTCCAGCTCTTTCAGGTTGCATATCTTAGCCACCGTCACAATCGCAAAGCGCCCGAGACGGGAATTGATTATGATAGGCTGCGGATCAGTGTCACTAATCACGCCTATTCCTGAATTTCCTGTGAATTTTCCTAATTCCGCTTCGAATTTCGTGCGGAAATAAGAGCTTTCGAGGTTGTGTATCGACCTCAAGAATCCTTTCTCAGGATCGTAGGTAGCCATACCTGCACGTTTCGTGCCGAGATGCGAGTTATAGTCTGTGCCGTAAAACAAGTCAGCCTTACAGCTTTTCTTCGAGATTGTACCGAAAAAGCCTCCCATATGTAGATTCCTAATTTGTATGCAAAATTACTCCAACCTTTCCAAATATGAAAATCATTGAAGTTTTTCGTACCTTTGCAGTCGTTTTTTCGGCAACCTTCCTTTAGAAGGGATTTTTGTGTTATGGCCAAAGGGCTATTGTCAATTAAATCTGTATCATCATGTTAGTCATATTGTCTCTGCTTTTCGGCAGCATCGCAACCGGATATGCGTGCAAGAACATAAAAATGGTGAAGTCTTTCAGCGGCATGGTTTCACTGACAGTGCTTCTGCTTCTGCTGACATTAGGCATATCGGTAGGAATGCAGGACGCGATAGTCGGCAACTTGCTGAATCTCGGCATTATTGCATTCGCCATAGCAGCCTCGTGCGTGGCAGGCAGCGTTCTTCTTACATACTGCATCTCTCTGATAGCTGAAAGGAGGCGCAAATGAAATGGATTCTTACCGTAATCGCCTTTTTCTGCGCCGGCATAGCTGTCGGGCTCTCAGGTGCTGTCCCCGACGCATGGCTGACGTCTGACGTCTCCACAATCATACTTTACATACTAATCATCCAAGTAGGTCTGGGCATAGGCATGTCGGACAGCATCGGCAAAATATTCAAAAGCCTTGATTTGTCAGCGCTGCTTGTCCCAGTAGCGACAGTAGCCGGCTCGCTTGCGTTTGCAGCCCTTCTCAGCGTCGTGCTCAACGGATTCAGCGCCACCGAGTGCATGGCACTTGGAAGCGGTTTCGGATATTACTCGTTGTCGTCCGTGCTCATATCGGAAATAAAAGAGCCTATCGCCGGCGTGCAGAAAGCGGCGGAATTGGGCATGCTGGCGTTACTTGCCAATATTTTCCGCGAGCTTATCGCCATTGGTCTTGCCCCTTATCTCAGCAACAAGTTCGGAAGGCTCTCCACCGTGTCGGCAGCCGGAGTGACATCGATGGATGTGCTGCTGCCCACGATTGTCAGGTATTCAGGAAAAGAGACCGTCCCGGCAGCATTAATAAACGGTATCGTGCTCGAGATACTGACACCGATACTTGTGTGCTATTTCGCGTCGTTGTAGCCGGATTCGTGAAGCTGCATTTTCCTGTCGGGCTGCACCGACAATATGCCATCCATTTCCCGGAAGTGCGAAATGGCCTCTTCTTCAGTCTTCCCTTCCGGCACAGTCACGGCGAACCCATTGAACACATGATAGCGGTAGATTATTCCAGAGCCGTAGCTTTCTATTCTTTCCGCAAGAGAATCGGGAGAGAAAGCACTGTCGTAGAATATCACAAGCACCTTTTCTTTGCCAGCGTCGCACGTCCGCACTTTCCCCGACTTGCAGCCTGCCGCCGCAAGAACAGCCATAATTGCAATGAGAATGCGCATAGAGAGCCTCATAAGTATCGTTTTTGCAAATTTAGGATGTTTTTTGAAATACAGGATGTATCTTTGCAGATATAAGAACTAACGTATTCAACTATGAGACTCAAGAAAATCACCTTAGGATTCATCATCGCGGCAGCCGCGCTGCCAACAGCCGCACAGACCACAAGAGAGGAAATGTTTGCCGACATATGCAAGACTGCCGGCGTGTACTACGCCTATCCCGCGCCGGAGAAGCTGGACTACACAGCAGCCCCGAAAGGCTACAAGCCGTTTTACATCAGCCATTTCGGCCGACATGGCTCACGCTATCTGATTGGCGAGAACGAATACACCGACCCGATTGAGAAGCTGGCAGCCGCCGAGCGTGCCGGCAAGCTGTCGGATAAAGGCAAGGACGCCCTTGCCCGTCTCCGCGAGATATACAAGGAGGCAGAAGGGCGGTCTGAGGATTTGTCGCCATTGGGCGTCCGCCAGCACCGCGGTGTTGCGGAACGCATGTACGGCGCATTCCCGGAAGCATTTGCCAATGACAAGACAATCTCTGCACGCTCGTCGATAATCATGCGGTGCGCAATGAGCATGGTTGCGTTCGGCGACCGCCTGAAGGAGCTCAACCCCACACTGAAAATTTCATATGAATCATCGCAGAAATATATGCCGTATCTGACAGGCCGCACCGAGGAGTCAAACAAATATACCGGCAGCAAAGGTCCGTGGAGAGTGGAATACAACAAATTCCGGAAGGCTCACACCAATTCCGGGCGATTTGCATCCGCACTGTTCAACGACCAGGAATATGTCGAGAAACACGTCGATACCGACGAGCTGATGTGGGAGTTCTACTGGGTGGCAAGCGACCTGCAAAACATGGAGACAAGCATTTCGCTCTACGATTTGTTCACGAAAGACGAATTGTTCGACCTATGGCAATGCTTCAACATGCAGTTCTACTACGGCAATGCCAATTCCGCACCCGGCAACGGTGTGGTGATGAACAGCTACAAACCCCTGTTGCGCGACATCGTGGAGCGTGCCGACGAAGCCATCAACGACCCGTCGATAGCCGCCACCCTGCGATTCGCCCACGACAGCAACATCGTGCCGCTCACCGCCCTGATGCGCATCAACGATTGCGCCGTGGCAACGGACGAGCCGGATTCCCTCTACCGGCATTGGACGGATTTCAAGGTCTCACCGATGTGCGCCAACTTGCAGATTGTGTTCTTCAACAAAAAAGGCGGCACAGCCGACGATGTCCTCGTAAAATTCATTCTCAACGAGCACGAGGCAAAAATACCGGTCACCACCGACAGCTATCCTTATTACCGTTGGAGCGACGTGAAGGCGTACTACAAGAAAATACTCGATGAGTAGCACTTTCCGTCATTCGGCGAGCAAAGAACCGGAGAAAGAGATGAACTGACGGTTGACAGGCTGAACGGCAACACTCGCGTTGCCGTTAGAAAACACGGTGATGGTATAGGTGTAGGAATCCTCGCTGTTTCTCACCTTTACCGTCACTATTGTTTTATCGTCCTTCTCAACCTTGTCATATCCCGATACGGGCGCGTCGAAAACCAGCCCCTCCCCTCCGCCGTAAGGAATATTGTAAGCCACTCCGGCATAAGGAAGGCAGGAATACAGCGAATCGTTGCCTATCCTTATGTAATAATCGGATGTGAGATTCCTGATGCCGCCTCCCAGCGGCTTCATTTTGTCGATGCTTATGGCATATTCACCCGAATCCATAATCTCTCTCACCACATCTTCCCTGTTTTGGGAATCAGCCAATGACGGCACAGCCACCGCAATGGCAGCCATAGCCAATGCTTGCAAGACAGTTCTCATCGCTCAGTGCTTTTTCATATAAAACAAATGTCACAGCCCATTTGTTGGCAATCGCATTTCTTCCAATGGCGGCACAGCGGCAATCATAGCGAAGATTTGCAAACCAACTACCTGATTATTGGTATTGTGCCATGACAAATTACATTTTTGTAGGTATTGCCATATAACGCTCATAAGGCGAAATTTGCAAAAGTATTAATCATCAGGATAAAAAAAACATAAACGTATGAAGACAATCGGAATATTCTATGGCTCGTCGAGCGGTGTGACGGAGAATGTGGCAAAGCGAATCGCCGCGAAACTTGGAGTGGCAGAAGCCGACATCCACGATGTGGCATCCGCTTCTGCCAATGAAGCGGAGAAATATGAAGCAGTGCTGCTCGGCAGCTCGACATGGGGCGCGGGCGATTTGCAGGACGACTGGTACGGCTTCCTCGACAATCTGAAATCAGCCGACTTGTCGGGAAAGCTGGTTGCCCTGTTCGGATGCGGCGACTCATCGTCGTTCAGCGACACTTTCTGCGACGCAATCGGCACCATACACAAAGAGCTTTCCGCCACCGGGTGCAAATTCATAGGCGCGGTCGATGCTGGCGACTATTCCTATGACGACTCCACGGCTGTGAGCAACGGCAAGTTCGCGGGTCTCGCCCTCGACGAAGTGAACGAGGACTACAAGACAGACGGACGCATCGACGCCTGGATCGCGCAATTGAGAACAGAAGGCATAGAGTAAGGCTATGGAGGCATCCGGCAACTTGCTCCCTGGCGATATGAAAGTATTCCTCAATTATATCTATGAATATAAGAAAGGAGTGCGCAATATGGTGCTGTGCACGCTCAACAAGGACTATGAGCCGATGGCATTGGAACGGTTGAAGAGCCAGAACATCTGTTTCATGAAGCAGAATGCCGGTGAACGGACTGTCAACATCTATTTTGGCAAGCCTGAATGCATCGAGGCCATACGCATGCTTATAGTGCGTCCGTTGAGCCAGCTGTCGCCCGAGGAGGATTTCATACTCGGCGCAATGCTCGGCTACGACATCCGCCAGCAGTGCGAGCGGTTCTGCATCCGCAAGCGGCGCACCATGCAGCTGCAATGATTATTATCCGGCAATGAAAAAAAGATGGTGCAACCACGAGGTCGCACCATCTTTTTTTCATTCAGAGCGAAACCGGCTATCTCTTTATGAGCTTCATCGTTTCCGTTCCGTTCACGCGCACGAAATAGATACCGTCGGCGAGTCCCGACAAATCGATTGTCATCGTCGTTTCCCCGTTTCCTACAAGGTTGAGGACAGCCGCGCCGCTTGCGGCGTTATAGACTTCGACACTCTCGATGCCCGCGCTGCAAGCCACTGTTGACTGCCCGCTTGTCGGGTTAGGATAAACCTTTGCCGTGCTTTCCTGCTGCAATTCCTCTACCGAGCTGTCGCCGAACGAGAATTCAGCAGACGACGGAGTAGCGCAAGTGTTGTCGCTCGTAGGCATACCGAATATCGTGAGATTCTGCGCGTCGCTCGATACGGTGTAGAGGTTGCCCGCATAGTCGAATGCGAAAGAATTGCCTTCAGCCCCCACTTCTGCCAGTTGCTTTTCGAACACAACCTCCACATCCGGAATGTTGTCGCTCTTGCGTATGCTGTAGTGGAACACGCGCACACCGTTGTTGTAGCTCTGCACGACTGTTCCGGTCTTCTCATCCACCGCCAAAGCACCGTTTGCCGATGCCTGATCGTCTATGGCAGAAGAGTCGTAAGCCGAACCACCAAGCACGTCGCTGTAGTAGAACAATGTCGGGTTGGCAACCGAGCTTGAGCCCTGTCCACGGAATTGAGCAGCCCAATAGCCTGTGGATACCGGCACGATGGAATTATTCTCATTGCCTATGTAGCTTGAAGAATAGCCTGCCTCCGACGGAGCCGCAGTCCAAACGTTTGCGGAGCCTATGTCGTAGCGGTTGATCAGTTTTCTCCAACCCAGTCCGGATGCAGTGGCATCGACAGCATAGAGCTGTGTTTCGTCACCGCCACCGCGCACTCCGATTGAAGTAGTACGTCCTGCCACGTAAGTGCCGTTGATTGTCAGCGAGCCGTTGCCGTCGTTGACAGCGCCCTCGAATACCGGCTTGCCTTCGAATGTGGCCGGGTCGATGTAATAGATACCGGTGTTGGTAGTACTATAGTCGCATACGAAGATTCTGCCGTCTTCAGCCACAGCCACCTTGCGCGGACCTTGACCCTTGGTTCCGGTCCAGCTTATTCCGCCGGTCATCACATTGCCAATCTCAAGATTACCGTCAGGCTCGATTGCATAGAGACCCGTTGCAGTGGTCTGTTCGCCTACGGAGCCTTCAGCGGTGTTGGTGACGTAGATACGTCCGAAATACTCGCTGCTGGTAGAGTTGTCGATAGCCACCCCGTAAGGAGCCGAGAACGGCACGCTCTTGTAAGCAGTAAGGCGTGTGATGTTGTCGCCGCTTACCTCCGCTTCCCAAGTGTATGCCACGTCTTCTGCCAGGTCGTCAACACTTACCGTAGCGGAATATGTGTTGCCCTCACCCTTTTCAGGATAGATAGTAGTCACCACCGTTCCTGTCGATTTCTCGATGATGTTGATTTGAGCCGAGTTGACATCCGTATTGGTCTTGAACGACAATGTATATGCCGTTCCTTCCTCGTTTTCTTCCTGAGCGAGCCCGTAAGCCATTACACGGAGCGAGCCTGTAGCCTGCTCGATGCCTTCAGTCGATACCTTGGCAGTCTGGTTGCCAGCCATCAGATAGAGGTCGATGTCGGCGTTGCGAACCACTCCGTATGCGCTCATCGGCAGCAAAGCATCGGCAGTGATGAGGTCGGCATATTCGCCAATCACCTGAGCCTTGTCCAAGCCTTCGGTGATGTTGTACAGACGCAAGCCGTAGGAGTTGCCGTCGGCCGTATATACCGGTGAAACCATGAATATGGCATCGGCATAGCGGAAGTAGTTGGCACCCGCAGTCTCGACAGAGATTGTCTCATCGTCGAGCCCCGGATATTCGATGGCGTCGGTAGTGAGCATGTCAACCTCGAATTCCTTCGAGCTGATTTTGCTTCCGTCGATGATGATGCGGTTCAGTCCGAGCGGCGAGAGCGTCATCATTGCGTCTTCGCCGAACATCGTCTCGTCGTAAGCCGGATTAGCATCATTCCATTGTGTTGCAGCCATTTCCCCGTCCTTCATCAGCCACCAGCAGTAGCGCAAGCCGTAGTTTGTGCTCCATCCGTCGCCGGCATGCGAATCGAAGTAGAAGTTGAATTCGTTGAAATCACCGTTGATTGCTATGGAGTTCGCCATCAGGTTGGAATAGTTGTTTCCTGCCTGAGCGATGCTGTTGACCGTGTTGGTCGGCAATGTAGTGACGATTACCGGTTTCTGGTCTTCAAGCGGTGTCGTCTCGTCGCCCTTCCATGCGTACATATAGAAGTCGCCGTTGCAGTATGCGTTGCCGTCCCTTCCGATTACCACAGAGTTGGTACCGATAAGCACACCGTCGTTGGTGAACGCTATGTCGGACAGAGTCCACGACATGTTCTTGCCGTTGAATCCTTCCGTAACAATCCCTTCAAGGCTCATTTCCTTCACAAGCTCTCCTGTTTCCGGATTCACCACGAGCAAGTGCGGAGCGCGCTCGCTGTCGTGTGCGAGGATATAGTACTTGCCGTCGCGCAGGATTGTGCGGCGTGCAGTAAGTCCCTCAAGAGCGGATATAGTGGCTGTTTCTCCCACCTTGTCGAATTCGTAGGAAGAGCCGGCAGCTATCTCGCCGTCCTGCTCAGGATGGGTGTAGTATTCCACTTCCGGAGCCTCTTCTTCCTCGTCAGGCAGCTCTTCGTTGATGTTAGTGAGGAGCACGTTAGTGTACGACGGCTGGTTGGCAACCACCTCTATTTCCTCGGAATACGGATGATAGTCGGTGAGGTGGGTGAAGTCGAGAGTGTATTTGCCCGGCTGCAAGCCTTCGAACACGAACAGTCCGTTGTATTCGCCGTCGGTTGTGTATTCGTCAACAACTTCGCCGGCAGCATTGCGAAGCACTACTTTTGTGTTGTTGATAGGCGCATAGGCGTCCATCGAGGCAATCTTGTAGTTGTAGAGCTCATGCTCAAGCGGATGGTTGGAATCCTTGATTGTACCGATTATGTCGCCGGTTGCAAGCTCCGGACCGTCGAACCATGCGCGGATTGCTCGTGCGTAGCGCATACCTTCCTGGCGGCAGTAGTCGGCGTTGAGCAGACGATGGCGCTCAGGCTGGTAGGTATGGAAGCAGCCCTCAATCAGATAGCCGTCGGCACCGTGGCGGAGCACGCCGTAGTAGCCGGTATAGCCCATCGTCGTGAGCGAGCTTCCCATGAATGTGATGTCGCCGCGCACGTTGTAGTCGTCGAGCTCGGGATAGTTCGACTTATAGGTAACGTCGTTGTAGTTGATGTACGGCCATGCGTCCATACCCATGTTCTTTGCATCGACGAGCCCGTTGCCCACCTCATCGTCCGTGCCGCGGTACAGCACCAGCGGATAGTTGGTGGTATTGCCTTCAGATGCCGCGTTGCTGTGGATGGATATGAAGTAATCGATGTTGTTTGCCTCCACATCCTCGCAAATCGCGGACAAATTCACTATTTGCGGCACTCCGTCGATTTCCGTGTCGTTATCGACACCGTTCTTCGTGCGCGAGAGCATCACTTCTGCCGCACCGTTGTCCACAAGGTCGTGGTAGAGCTGCAAGCCTTTGCGCAGGTTGGTGTTGGTCTCGTAGAAACCCGTGGTGTCGCCCTCTTGATGGTTGATTGTCTCCAAGTTGCGGTCGTTTGGCCCCCAGCCGCCATGTCCCGGGTTGATGTAGATGCGGGCTTCGTTGAACGGGACTGCCGCCGAAACGGCTGCCGAAAGGCTCAATGCCGCGATAGATAATATGTATTTCGCTTTCATTGATTCCGTCATTTAGTTGTTTTTACTTTCATTAGATGAATCTTGCCTTCAGCCGTGTTATAGACGATTTTCGTGGCGTCCATCGAAGCGGAAGGATACATGCAGATTTGCGAGCCGTCGGTGAGGGCGGTGTAGTCCGAGCCATCGGCACGCACTGCGACGATGACCGATTCTGTGACAACTTCGCCGTTGTCCTTGTCCACCATTCCCACTACCCAGTCGTTGCCCATCCATTCCGGCGCGCTAAGACGACCTAATCTGACCGGATTCGAGCCGTCGAGATTGCTTACATAAGCCACCATCCCGTTCTCAGGAACGGCAAACAGCACTTTCTTGCCGTCGGGCGAGACAGATTGCCACAGATAGCGGCTTTTGCCTACCGGATTGATCGTGTTTGATTTTCCGTCGCGGGTTACAACAAGATTACCGTTGACAATGCCCGCGATTGCCGGATATTCCACTTTCTTTCCGGAGATGCGTTTTGTCTTCATCTTATTGCCATCCACAGCCAAAGCCGTGCCGTTGACAGCCCCGAAGGCAGAGACGTTGCGTGTCGGCTTTACCACGGTCTCAGTCTTCCCGGTTGCCACATCCACTGATTTAACAGAGAAGTAGCGCAGACGGTTCTTGAATTCGGAAGTGCGATAGACGATGGTCGAGCCGTCGTTGGAGATTTTGGCGTTGTAGCCTGCACCGTTGTCGGTGGTGATTGTTTCAAGCTGTCCTGTCGCAAGGTCGTACTTCTGCAGACCCTTCATTGCGTTGGACGTGACGAGCAGCCATTCCCCGTCGGGGCTGATGACTGGCGAATACGCTGCCTCGCTTGCCGGGAGCTGAAGCGGATTGTCGCTTACCACTTCTATCCCTCCTTTTGCAAACGAGAGCTGGCTTGTCAAAACAAGCATCGCTAAGAATACTTTTCTCATTCGGTTAGGTTTTAAGTTAGTAAATATGGTTTATAAAAAGTTGTGTCTGCCCTTATCTGATTACTGATTGGATTTTATTTGTGTAAAAATACGGAAATTCCAACTATATCGCAATGTTTTAAGATTAATTTGCATTGCCGCCGCAATGGCACGCAAACAGCGGCAGACGCATCTGCCATTGGTATGCACAGATGCGTCTGCCGCCGGTTTTATGAATTATGTAATCAGAATCGGAGCAGTGTAATTACCGGGCAATGATCCGACGGGAACAGATTGCCTTTATAGTCGGTAAGCACAGCGTTATAGTCAACCGTCCAGTCCCCTTTCAGGAAGATGTAGTCGAGCCATTGTCGCTCTTCATAAGGGATACGGCCGAAATCGTGGAACGTCCATTCCGGGCCATAGGCAAGTTGCGCAATGTTGCGCGAATGCACGAAAGAGCGGCTGTCGGCACTGTCGGTCAGCACTTTTATCGGCTCGTCGCCGGGTGTGGCGTTGAAATCGCCGGTCAATATCGACGGCAGTCCTTTCGCCAAGTCGGCGGTCTGCTGCAAAAGCAGGTCGGCACCGTTATGGCGCGCCATCTGCCCTTCATTGTCGAGATGGGTGTTGAGGAAAAAGAACTTCTCACCTGATTGCTTGTCGCGGAAAATGCACCACGTAGCGATGCGCGGGTATGCCGCATCCCATCCGAGCACCCCCGGAGTGTGCATCTTCTCTTTTTCTGCAAGCCAGAAGAATCCGCTTTCCACCGGCTCGAACCTGTCCTTACGATAGAAGATAGGCGAATATTCGCCCTTAGTCTTGCCGTCGTCGCGTCCTGCGCCGACATAGGCATATTCAGGAAGGCGCTCCTGAAAATCGGTCATCTGCTGATGAGTGGCTTCCTGCGCACCCCAGATGTCGGGCTGGTAGAATTTCACCAGATCGGCTGCATAGTCCTTACGGTTTTTCCATTGGTTGAGTCCGTCGGATTCCACCACGCAACGCACGTTGAACGTCATCACTTTCATTTCCTCGCCAAATGCCGTGCATATGGCCGACAGGGAGAAAGTCAGAAACAGAAGAAATCTTTTTTTCATTGAGTAGAGGTTTTATGATTCATACTGCGAAGATACTCCATTTTTCCCGCAACACCTCATCATCGGCAGATAAATATGCGGCAGAGTCAATTTTAGAAGAAAGAACCAAACGAATTCCGACGTAGTGATGTCTTTAATCACGCCGCGACCGAAAAGCGGAAGAATTCATAGCAGAACAGCGATGAATATTTTGGACAAAACAGGTAATTTTATTTAACCATAGATGATAATTCTGAAATACAGTGCTTATCTTTGTATGTGGATAGCATTTGCTATGATTTGTGGAAATTTAAAATCATATATTTTTGTCATATGAAAAGATTGGCTTTATCTGTTCTGGCAGTATCAATGGCCTGCTGCGTGATGGCGCAGTCGGTGGAGTATCAGGCTTTCATTTATACCAGTGACGAACTTTCGGAGGAAATACAGCGTGAGACCGACGCTCTGGGTCAGCGCTCGATATTCGGGGATATGCTCGGCGCTACCACCAACGCCCTTTCCGGAATGGCTACGGGCTACATCACGTCGTTCGTGGATTTAGGAATCAACGCCATAGGCTCGCTTATCACACGCAAGGCGCGGCAGAAAGCCGAGTGGGAAGAAACCGTGCAGAAGGAGAACGTGTATGAGACCACGATACGCACGGTGTCGAACGTCAACGATTTCTACGAGCATACTTCCACCGCCGGGGCGATGGACCCGAAAGGCATGAAGTTTGACGGAATAGGATGTCTGCGTATGGACGGACAGGACACGGTGTTCTATATCTCGTGCCATATCGACCGCTCGAAACTCTACAGAATAGTCAATCATTCGAAATTCCAATTGGTGCTCGATACGCTGATAATCAGTCCGGAACGGTCGAATCTGCCAAATTCGGAGCTCGACATACCGTTCTCGTTCAAGGAACGCCGGAATTTCAACCTTACGATGAACATAAAACTGATTTCCTCGTGGATGAACGAGATTGTGCAATTGCAGAAGGACGTGACTCTCGGCGAGTTCTCCATCAGCGTGCCGGTCGATACAGCCATACTCGACGGCAACGGATTCCTACGCTATGTGCGCCCTGAAGGCGAGCCATCTGCGTTCAGCGTCATCGGGGAAAGCTTCATAGTGCCGCGGTCGTATATGCCTTATCGCGATGCCAACGACGAATTCCATAATTCGTGGGGGACCGGTGAATATAAGCTTGAAATCGGATTGAAAGAGACGTGCGACATCACCGACTACCTGCGCGAGAATTGGAAGGACGACCGCAAGCGGCGTGAGAAACTGCAGCCGTCGGAAAGTCTCCTCACGCGTGGCTGGCAGATGGTTACGACACAAAAATGGGACGAGATAACCAAGTCGTGGGTCATAACCACACTGAAAGCGCCGGCGGGCGTGCTTACCAACGAAATGCTCGAAAAGATGGGGCTTCCGCTGCCGGTTTCCTCGCAGGCAGGAGCAGCCCAGCAGGGAATGCAACAGCAACAGGTAATGCCTAAAAAATAAATGGTTATGAAAATAGTTCCGGTATTGCTGTCTGCCATTATGGCGGCGGTGTCTGTGCTTGCCCGGACGGCGGAAGACGGCAGTTTGGATTCTGTCTATGCGGAAGCCGGGAAAGCAGAAGCTGAGCATGGCAAGTATTCGGAAGAATATGTGCGCGCCCTTATGAGTTTGACAAGCGCTTATCTGGAGGCGGATGATTTAGACAACTCACTGGCTACCGCTCTTGAGGCGTATGAGATTGCCGACTCGCTTGGCTACGGCGATGTGGCGGCTGCGCTTGCCGGAAGCGCGGGATATGACTATAAATGGCTTGCCGGGCGTTGCGGGGACGATTATGCGAAGGCGAGGGATTTGTATTCCAATTCGATTCATTATTTTTCTGCAGCCGGACCGTCCTACGGCGGGGAGATAAAATCGGTCAGGCTTAAATTGGCGGCTACATACTGCCACGAAGCAGACGGTAAATATGAGGGCGGCGACTATGCGGCCGCTGTGGAGATTATGGCCGGCATTGCTTTGCCTATGGTCGAGTCGGTTGCCGGGCGCGTAAGTTATGAATATGCCACGGCGGCGGGGAATCTTGCCGTGTATTATGATGCTGCCGGCGATTACAGGCAAGCTGTGGCGACGGAGCTTGAAGTGCTTGGAATCGAAAGGTCGTTGTCGGGAGAAGATGATAAATTGCGGGTGGCTAAGTCGCTTGGCAATCTTTGCACGTATTATTACAGTGCGGGTGATTATGATAAGGCTGTGAAGGCTGGGATGGAGTCTGTGGCGATATATCAGGCCGGGGCTTTGGTCGGGGATGATGAAATATCGGGTTATTCCACTGCGTTGGACAATCTTGCGATTGCCTACTCGGAGATAGGAATGTATGATAAAGCGTTGGAGCTTGAGAAAAAGTCGCTCGATTTGATTGCTGCGATTTCGGGAGAGGAAAGCTGGGATTATGCCGTGTCGCTGACTAATTATGCCTCTTTGGAAGAAAGCGCTGGCAACTATGTGGATGCCATGCGCGACGCGGAAAAAGCTGTAGGCATTATGGCTGGCGCGGTAGGCAAGGGGCATCCGGATTATGCGCGGAGCCTGAAGGTGCTGGCGAATGCCTGTTCGGCGGCCGGAGATTACAGCAAGGCGTTGGCGTTGGAGAAAAAATCGTCGGAAAGGTTGGCCGAGGCTCTTGGAGAGCGGCATCCGGATTACATAGTGTCGCTTAACAATCTAGCAAGCACATATTCCCATATCGGGGAAAGGGACAGCGCTTTGATTGTCGGGAAGAAAGCTGTTGGACTTTCAAAATCGGTACATGGCGAGAATCATCCCGACTATATTACTACCTTAGGCAATCTTGCCGGTTATTATGCCGGTGTTTCGGATTTCACAGGCGCGATAGCCGTTGATAAGGAAGTGCTTGAGCTTGTCCGCAGGAATTATGGCGAGGATTATCCGGGTTATGCCATGACTTTGAACAATATTTGCAATTATGAAATAATGTCGGGAAATGCCGCCGGTGCCGTGGCTTGGGGCGAGCGGGCGTTGACGGCCTACGGAAGAATTTATGAAGAGCGGCATCCTGATTATACCACGGCGTTGGAGAATCTGATTGCCGCATATTTCTTTTCCGGCGATTATGGGAATTGCGAGAAATATATAGGCGCGGTCAACCGTAACCGCGGCAAGGAAATAAGAAGCGGGTTTGCCGGGATGACGAATGCCGAACGCTCGAAATTTTGGAATAAATACCGTCATTGGTATGAGGAGTTTTTGCCTAACTACGCTTTCCGGATAGGGTCTGACAGCCTAAGGACGGCGGCTTACGACGGGTTGCTGCTCAGCAAGGGGCTGCTTCTGAATTCCGACATCGAGATGAGGAAATTGGTGGCGGAGTCGGGCGATACTTCCGTTTTGCGTCTGTTCGACGAGATGAATTATAACCGCCGGATGCTCGGTAAGCTATATGGCAAGCCTGTGGCGGAACGTGGTGTGGATACTGACTCTTTAGCTTTGGCCGTGGAACGGCAAGAGCGGCAGTTGGTGGAACGTTGCAAGGCGTATGGCGACTATACCCGCAATCTGGCTATTTCGTGGCAGGATGTGGAGAAGAGGCTTGCTCCGGGGGAGATTGCCGTGGAATTTTTGTCGTTCGCTACGCAAGGCGACGTGCAATATGCTGCATTGGTCTTGAAGAAAGGCTATAGGTCGCCGGAAATGATACCGCTGTTCAAGGGCAGCCAGTTGGAGGGGCTTGATATCAATCTTTATTATTCATCTTCGTCGCTTTACAGCCTTGTATGGCAGCCGTTGGAGGAAGAGTTGGATGATGTGGAGCGTGTCTACTTTGCGCCGGCTGGTGAGCTCTACAATATTGCGGTTGAATCTGTTCTTACTCCTGATTTGAAAATAATATCCGATTCGATAGAATTTTACCGTTTGAGTTCTACCCGGCAGTTGGCTTTGGACAGGGTTGCCGTAAATAAAGGCAATGCGGCGGTCTATGGCGGGTTGCGCTATGATACCGGCATCGCGACGCTCGACCGTGACAGCCGTGGCTATGGGCTGCGTGGGCGTGCCGCGCGCTCGCAAGTAGCTGATTTGGCGTTGAGGGGAGCTGTCAGCGATTTGCCCGGCACGAAAGTTGAAGCCGAGGAAATCTGCGAATCGTTGAAGGGAGCGGATATGGAAGTGGAAATATTTACAGACACGGTAGGGACAGAGGCTTCTTTCAAGAACTTGCAGGGGGAGGACTTGCGTCTGCTTCATATCGCCACTCACGGTTTCTATTGGACCGAAAGGGAGGCTTCGCGTATGGACTTTGTCGGATTCCTGATGCGCGGCGATGACCGTGCGGCAGTGGAGGACAAGGCTCTGACGCGGTCGGGACTGCTGTTTGCCGGAGCCAATAACGCTTTGCAGGGCAAGACGTTGCCCGACGGCGTGGAGGACGGTATTCTGACGGCTCAGGAAATCGCGTCGCTCGATTTCAACGGGCTCGACCTTGTGGTGCTTTCCGCTTGCCAGACGGGATTGGGCGAGATTACCGGCGACGGCGTGTTCGGCTTGCAGCGCGGATTCAAGAAAGCCGGGGCGGGGACATTGCTTATGAGCCTGTGGAAAGTCGATGACGATGCCACACGGCTGCTGATGACCCGCTTCTATCACAATCTGCTTTCCGGGATGAGCAAATATGAGTCGCTGAAAGAGGCGCAGCGGTACGTCCGCGATTACGCGGTGACTGTAGAGGTGAAACCCGACGTGCGTCCGGCAATATCGGCCGCAGCACGGGAGGAGGCACGCAAGCGCCGGCAGGCGGAAAAGGAATACAAGACAGTGCAGAAATACCGCGACCCCTACTATTGGGCCGGCTTCATACTGCTCGACGCAAGATGATTACAGCTGCCGTTATTTTTTGCGCGTGGCGGTGCGGCGCGGCTTTTTCGGCGCGTTGGCTGCATCGTCGATGATTTTCTTGCAATCGTCGAGGCTCAGCGATCCGGCATCCGTGCCTTTGGGTATCTTGTAATTCTTTTTCTTATACGAGATATATACGCCGTAAGGGCCGTTGAGTATCTCCAGGTCAGGCTCCTCGTCGAATTTCCTCACCACCTTCTTCTTCTCGGAGTCGGCCTTGCTTTTAATCAGCTCTACCGCATCTTCAAGCGTTATGGTCTGTGGCGCAAGATTTTTGGGAATCGACACGAATTTGCCGTCGTATTTCACATAAGGACCGAACCGTCCCACGTTTGCCGTCACTTCCTTGCCTTCATATTCGCCGATTGTGCGCGGCAATTCGAAGAGCTTGAGGGCGTCGTCGAGCGTTATGTCGTTGACCGATTGTCCTTTCTGCAACGATGCGAATTGCGGCTTTTCATCGCTGTCGGTGCTTCCGAGCTGCACGAGCGGGCCGAAGCGCCCGATTTTCACGGATACTTCCTTGCCTGTCTTGGGGTCTTTTCCGAGCACTCGCTCGCCGACCTTGTGCTCCAGCCGCAGATTGGATATTTTCTCGACCTCCGGATGGAAAATCTTGTAGAACCGCTCTATCTCGTCGTTCCATTTTGTCTGTCCTTCCGCTATATGGTCGAATTTCTCTTCCACATTGGCAGTGAAGTTATAGTCGATGATGTCGGGGAAATACTGCATCAGGAAATCGTTGACAACCATTCCGACGTCGGTAGGAATCAGCTTGCCTTTTTCGCTGCCGAAGGTCTCCGCCTTTACGGTCTCTTTTACCGTTCCCTTTTTCAGAGTGATTGTAGTAATGTCGCGCTTTTCGCCTTCCTTATTGCCTTTCTCCACATAATCGCGGTTCTGGATTGTGGAGATTGTCGGCGCATAGGTTGACGGACGTCCTATGCCTAATTCTTCCAGCTTGCGCACGAGCATAGCCTCGCTGTAGCGTGGCGGATGCTGTGTGAACCGCTGTGTTGCCTCGCATTCCTGCAATTCGAGCACCTCTCCTTGTCCCAGTGGCGGAAGCATCGCTTCCTGCCGGTCGTTGTCGGCATCGTCGTCGCTCGACTCCATATATGCCTTGAGAAATCCGTCGAATTTCACGACCTCGCCTGCCGCGATGAATTTTGCGCCGTTGTCCGCCGTGATTTCCGCCGTCGTCTTTTCGAGCAGCGCATCAGCCATCTGGGTGGCTACGGTACGCTTCCATATCAGTTCATAGAGGCGCTTTTCCTGCGCGGTCCCTTCTATGGTATGGTTTGAAATATATGTAGGACGTATTGCCTCGTGAGCTTCCTGCGCCCCTTTCGAGGTAGTATGGAAGTTGCGGTGCTTGTAGTACTTGTCGCCGAGATGCCCTTTGATTTCCGCACTTATCGTTCCGAGAGCCAGTGACGACAGGTTCACGGAATCGGTACGCATATAGGTGATGAATCCCGATTCGTAGAGACGTTGTGCCACCATCATTGTCTGCGCCACGCTGAAGCCCAGTTTGCGCGAGGCTTCCTGCTGCAATGTAGATGTCGTGAACGGCGGCGCCGGAGATTTTGTCACCGGCTTTACCGACAGTCCTGTCACGGCAAACGATGCCGTCTTGCATTCCTCGATGAATCTCTCGGCTTCTTCCTTGCTGCCGATACGGCGGTCGAGCTCGGCGCGTATTGGCTGCCGGCTGTCGGGAGTAGTGAACAATGCCACCACGCGGTAATATTCTTCGGTCTTGAAATTCTTTATTTCTTTTTCGCGCTCCACAATCAGCCTGACCGCCACGCTCTGCACCCGCCCTGCCGACAATGCCGGCTTGATTTTCTTCCAAAGCACGGGCGACAGCTGAAAACCCACGATGCGGTCGAGCACCCGGCGCGCCTGCTGCGCGTTGACCCGGTTGATGTCGATTCCGCGGGGATTCTTTATAGCCTCAAGAATGGCTTCTTTCGTGATTTCATGGAACACGATGCGCTTGGTCTTTTCCGGAGTCAATCCCAACACTTCGTAAAGATGCCATGCAATTGCCTCTCCCTCACGGTCTTCATCGGAAGCCAGCCATACGGTGTCGGCCTTTTTCGCTTCCTCCTTCAGTGATTTCACCAGCTCCTTCTTGTCGGAGGGTATCTCGTAAATCGGAGCGTAACCATTGTCAACGTCGATGCTGAAATCCTTTTTCTGCAAATCACGGATGTGACCGTAGCTCGACATCACCTTATAGTCTTTTCCTAAAAACTTCTCTATCGTTTTTGCCTTAGCCGGAGACTCTACAATTACTAAATTTTTCGGCATACTTTAATTAATTAGGATTTTCGGGCGCAAAATTAGGAAAAAAATAAATACCCCCTCCGAAAAAAACTCTCTAAAACTTAAAATATTTGTTTATTAAGTAGTTTGTGTGATTTGACAGCTGCTTGACAAATAAAAGATATTTGCTATTTTTGTAGGATAAAGACTTTAAGAAATGAACATATTAATTATAAATCCGATTCTATATACCCCGGATTCCGGAATAATCCCTGCCAGGAAGTCGATTAAAGACACTATGATTTATGGGATGTGCCTGGGGTTTATAAAAATGGGTTGCAATGTGGTGCTGGCTGCTGCAGATGAGTATAGACCAATCGAAAAAGAGAATTATGATTTTAAAGTCCTGTTTTTTAAATCCACGATGGTCTCAGTATTTCCACCCTCAGTGTTGCCATATTCATTGGAATTTAAAAAATGGCTGAGAAAGCATTGTGATGAATTCCAATTGGTAATAGCCAGTGAAGTTTTTTCTTTTCAGTCCTTGATGGCATCAAGAATTTGTCCGGAAAAGACAATAGTGTGGCATGAATTGGCTCTCTTTCAAAAGAGATTTCTTAAGATTCCTGCATTTCTATGGTACAACGTAATAGCACGTCTGTTCATGCGTAAATTGTTTGTCGTACCACGTTCAATTGCTGCATATGATTTCATCAAAAGATATATGCCAAAAACGACAGATAAGTATATCGAGCACGGTATAAATATTGAAAAATTCGAATACACAGATACAAAAGAAGACTACCTGATGTATGTCGGGCAATTAATAAAGCGCAAAAACATACCAGAGATATTGAAAAATTTTGCTGAATACAAGAAAAGGTCCGGTTCTGAAATACGATTGAAATTGGCAGGCACCGGTCCGATGGAGACAGAATTGAAAGAAATGGCAATCTCGCTTGGAATTAAAAAAGAAGTGGAATTTTTAGGATATCTGAATCACAAAGACTTGAATATGGTTCTCAAGAAATCAAAGGGATTGCTTATCGACACGCTGCAGGACAACAATATGGTATCGATACCGGAGGCTATTGTGAGCGGCACTCCAGTCCTGACAAACAGCGTGCCCACCAATTCTTTTATTGTCAAGAAAAATAATTTGGGAATAGTCTGTGACGGATGGTCATGGAAAGAATTGGAGAGGCTCATAGCACATAATGGTGAATACGTTGATAATTGCATGAAGTTTCGTTGGCATCTGTCGAATGAATATGCCGCAAAAATGTTTCTTGATTTTTATTCAGCCAACATTAAGCAATGTGTTAACTGATATGAATCCGATTGATAAGACAGAAACGAGAATGTAGCACAGCAATATTCGTGGCGATTTAATACCAGGACAATATCCGTATAAAGGCACCATGCCTATGAACAAGGCCATTATGTACGGCAGTATGCGGCATGGAGGATAGCTGTAAAGTCCATGATTCGGTATGATTGCAAGATATAACAATATTGTGAGTCCCTGAGTCAACAGTTGCAGCCAAAAAAAAGTTTTTTGTTTCCCGAACGCATTATAAACTTTTGTATATATGCCGAATATGAAACTGAACGGCAAATAAAAAATCATCGTTGCCAATATTCCTGATACAATCCGGGTGGAATTTGCATCATATTTCCCCCACGAGAACAGCAATTCCGACAGGAAACCACTTGATAAGGATATTGCAATAGAGACAATGAACAATGATATGGGAACAACGATTAGCAACTTATGCAGTAATTCCGAGAATTTGGACAAATCATTAGTTGACACGAGATTGTTGATTTTAATCCCCATTACATTCGTAATCTGAGTAACTAAAAAGATACCGGGAATCGTGAGAATCTTATCGGCAAAATTCACAGCTGTCAGGCTGCCGGCAGGAAGCGCTGAGAACAGGTTTTGCGGAACGTATAATGCCAACAGGTATATGATATATCCTGCCTGGGAAAAAATTCCGGCATGAATCACAGTCCGGGTGTTTTTATAGGATATTCTGAGAAAATTCCATTGCAAATTCTTACTCATCATCAGCAACAAGACCGCCAGATTGATCAGATAGCCTAAAACCAACCCTTGCGCGACAGAGACA
Source organism: Candidatus Limisoma faecipullorum (assembly GCA_017694955.1). Classification (GTDB taxonomy): domain Bacteria; phylum Bacteroidota; class Bacteroidia; order Bacteroidales; family Muribaculaceae; genus Limisoma; species Limisoma faecipullorum. Next base: position 3,327 of record JADIMC010000032.1, on the reverse strand, counting down.
ATGCCGAATTTATCGTGAAACAAAACAATGAATATTACGCCTGATACATAATTTATGAATGTCACCAGATTAGGAGCGGTGAAATATTTATAAGAAGCAAGAATTTCCGTCAATATGCTTACCACTATGTTCAAGGTGATTATCGGCAAGCACCATATGATTAGCTGAATGTTGCTGCCGACTATTTCTTCCGGGAAAGATGACACTACTGAAAAGAAAGTTTGTATATCGAATAACGATACTCCTGTGACAAATAACGCAATAATGACATAAATCAATATGAATCCGTTGAAGAAACTCCTCGATGCCTCATCCGACTCCTGATTGCGTATTTTCATTCCCTCGGGAATGAGAACAGATGTGGTCATATTCAAGAAAAAATATGACAAGAACAGGATTATGTTATAAGTGAAGAAAAACACATCTGATGCTGTTCCCATACCGAAGTAATAGCCTATGAGCCATTGCTGGATGAATGCGACCGACTTTCCTGTCACATTAAACAGAGAAGAATAGATCACGCCTTTCCTATATGATTCGGTTTTTAATAACAGCATATACTTCTTTTTGAAAATGCAAATTTAAACTTTTTATAAAAAACCTTATATTTGCAATGTGTTAAATAAAAACAGTTATTGAAAGAAGATGAGTACTACAAGTTTATTTGGGTTGATGAGCTATGCCCCGGCAAGTGTTACCACCAATACGATTAATCTTGGCGATTATATACAAAGCATAGCAGCAAGGCAATTTCTGCCGAAAGTGGATGCTTTGATTGACCGTGAACAGATGAGCAATTACGATGGTGACGACATCAATCTGATTATGAACGGATGGTTTATGACACATCCGGAAAATTGGCCTCCATCGAAACATATAAGACCGCTTATCACGTCATTTCACATAAACGGGAGCGTGGAAAACCAGATGCTTTCCGAAGAAAGTATCAGATATTTAAAGAGTCACGAGCCGATAGGATGCCGTGATTCGCATACCTGTGATTTGTTAAGCTCCAAAGGGGTGGATGCTTTTTTCTCAGGATGTCTCACTCTTACGCTCGGCAACACCTACAAGCATAACGGCTGCAGTGGGAAAGTATTGTTTGTAAACGTGCTTGACGAATTCAAATCGTTGTCGGAACTGATATTGCATCCTCGGACCACATACGGGCGAATCAAAAGCGGGCTGTTCAGGGACGCTTTTTACAAACGCGGCATAATGAACAAGTTGTTTGACAAACGGTTGCAACTGGATGCCAACTACTTGAATCAGTCGGTCAGACCACGGAAAGCCGATAATCTGCTTGATATGGCAGATGCTTTCCTGAAACAGCTTGCCGCGGCGAAATTCGTTGTCACATCAAAGCTCCACACAGCATTGCCCTGCCTTGCAATGGGCACTCCTGTCATATTCATAAATGGCGGATTATATGAATATGCAAACATAGGACGGTTGTCAGGACTTATTGATTTGCTAAATGTCATCGACGTGGACAGAAACCACAACGTGACACCCCGTTTTGACATAAAATTACCGCTTACAGTTGATTCGGAATTCTCGAACAGGAGCTCTTATAAGGAATATGCCGACAAATTGACCGCACAATGCAGGCAGTTTGTCGCCAATGCGCTGAATGGAAAACAATAAAGGCCACGCAAAACAGCGTGACCTTTATTCATTGCTTCCAATGCTTTCTTATTTGCCCACGGTTTTCAGGAATTCCTTGCCGTAGTCGGAAGCATATGCTTCAAGCGCGGTTACCGGTATTGCCACCTTCACTTCGCCCTGTGCCCATGAGCTTATCTCGTAAGGATTGTAGTAGAACACCAACGAATCGCCGTCAGGATAGAAATTCTCCGGCACTTTCACGTCGGCAACGGAAAAAACGACCGATTTCTTTTCCAATTCTTCCACCTTGCAGCCGTTGTTCTTGGCAATCTGCTCAAGAATGAGCTGGCGCACGCCGTTGTTGTCGGCAAAGAGCTTGCCAGCGTCAACCACAGTGCTGTCGGCAGTGTTGTAGTTCACGTAAGCGGCGTTGTTGTAGCCGTGCGCTCCGCCGGTAAAGCCCTGGTTAACGATGTGGAACGTAACCATGTCCTTTGAGCAGATAGTGTCGATTACCACATTCTTCGAAAGCAGCACCCCGTTTTCCGGATCATTAGGGATGAAGTCCACCTTCGTGGATTTTGTCTGCATGAAATCAACCGGCTTCGACAAGAATTTGGCAGCAGCCTCGCTGATGCTTTTCGACACAGAGTCTTCCGGGAAAGCGGCAGCCAATATCCTCTTCGACAAATCCGAAGTCGAGTCGGCAGGCGCAATCAGGTCAACTTTCGCAGTTGAATAATAGACCCTCCCCTGTGCGATTTCTTCCGGGACGGTCAGCTTGAATGAAGCCTCTTTCTTGATGTTGGTAAACGGGTTTTCAGCGGCATTCTCTCCGCTCTTCTCTTTTCCTCCGCATGCCGGCAACACTATCAGCGCGGCGAGCAGTCCTATTATTGCTTTTTTCATAAACTATTGAAATTGAGTTATTGATTATGTAACATTTGTAATCGTTGAAATGTTTCAGTCCTCTGCGATTTGTCCGCCATCGGCGTTCTGCCGCCTTGCATCCTCGAATTTCTGCTTCATCGTCGGATTGTTGCGCGTCAGCCGTTTTATCGTCAGGTCCTGCGCCTTGTCGTTCGCCAGCCGGAGATTGTTTTCCGAGCCGAGCAAGGCGTCCTTTATCTTTTGCAGATGGCTTATCGACTTGTCGATCTCGTCGATTGCCGTCTTGAATTTCTCGCTTGCCAGCCGGTAGTTCTTCCCGAACTTTTCCTGAAATTCAAGCAGCGATTTCTCGAAGTTGGTCACGTCCACTTCCTTGTTCTGCGCCATTATCAGCTGCCTTTTGTACTCAAGGCTCTTCTTCGAGGTCTGCACAAGGAGGGTAATCATCGGGATGAAGAATTGCGGACGTATCACGTACATCTTCGGATAGCGGTGCGACACATCGACTATCCCGCCGTTGTAGAGCTCGTTGTCAGGCTCCAGCAGACTGACGAGCACGGCGAATTCGCAACCTTTCTTCTTGCGGTCGTCGTCGAGCTTCTTCAGGAAGTCCTCGTTCTTGTGTTTGGTGGCGGTAGTGTCCATCTCGTTCTTCATCTCGAACATTATCGACACGTATTCCACGCCTCCCTCCGAATCCCGGAATATGAAATCGCCTTTCGTACCGTCGGCGGCATCGTTGTCCTTCTCGAAATAAGCGTTGGGCATCATCGGGCGGAGCATCTGGTTGAACTGCGTGGAGCAATGCGTTTCCAGCGTCTCGCCAAC
>JADIMC010000031.1 GCA_017694955.1 Candidatus Limisoma faecipullorum | reverse complement strand
TTCCCATGCTTAACAAAAAAAGCGGCATACAGCTTTTCAACGCTGAAGTAACCGGCATAACCCACGACAAGGTGCGCCCACGCATCAGCCACACGGCAAAAAGCCTTTGGGCGATATATTTCATACTCAATTCCATACTCATCGTATTGCTATGGATTGGTCCGATGAACCTGTTTGACTCTGTCTGCCACGCATTCTCCGCAATTGCGACAGGAGGCTTCTCCACTAAAAACAACAGCATCGAGGCCTACAATTCCGATTATGTGAAAATCATCCTGTCAATCTTTATGTTTCTTGCAGGAGCAAACTTCGGACTACTCTATTACGTAGCCATCGGAAAGCCTAAAATGCTGTTCAAAAACGACACATTCAGATGGTACACATACATAATCATCGGAGCAGTAGCTATCATAGTTGCCAGGCTTTGGCTTTCTGGCAATTATCCTGACATAAAAAGTCTGGTAATCGACACCGTCTTCCAAGTTGTCACTACAATCACCACCACCGGATTTATAGGCTCCGACTATCTGGATTGGCAAGGACTCGCTATTTTTGTGATAGTGGCCATCATGCTCACAGGCTCATGCGCAGGTTCCACCGCCGGCGGATTCAAAATCGACAGGTTGGTCGTGTCAATGAGAAACCTGCATAACGAACTTTATAAAATAATACATCCCAACACGATAAAAGCCGTAAGAGTGAACGGGAAAGTGCTGCCGCCCGAGTTGATTTCAAAGACTAACACTTTCCTCCTTATTTATGCCGCACTCATATTCATCGGCACAGCTATTCTGGCAGAAACCGGTTGCTCTTTTTTCGACTCGATGTTTATGGCAGTTTCCGCCCTAAGCAATATCGGGCTCGGTTATGGTGTGTCAGGAATATCTTTTGCATCCATTCCTGACATAGGGAAATGGACAATGTCAGTTTTGATGCTGTTGGGACGTTTGGAACTGTTCACAGTTTTGATTATCTTTACAAACCATTTCTGGAACAAGAAATGACAACGTTGCATATTTACTTAAATACAGACAGACAGTGGGATTAAGAATCAACAACAAATTCATACCGGCATACGGAGACAACCAGGCAGAAGAACCGGAAAAAGGGACAGATATTGACACGACCGAGAAAGACGGCAAGCCAGACAAACAGGAAAAAGGCAAAATAAAGAAATCCTCTCCAGGAAAATTCATCTCATTCTTCACCGACACAAGAGTGAAGAGCGTCATAGGGATAGGATGCCTGCTGTTCGCCGCCCTGCTGTTGATTTCATGCATATCATATTTAATGTATGGAGCAGCTGACCAAAGCCTCATTGAAAGCCGCAGCATCATAGAAAACGCAAAAACAAGCGAAATACGCAACGAAGGCGGCCCGTTCGGGGCAGCAATCGCCAACATTCTGATGAACAAAGGATTCGGCTTAGGCGCATTTTTCCTGATTTATCTATTATTGTCAATCGGACTGAACATGATTGGCAAATATAAACTGAAAATGACGTCAACAATAATGATATGCCTTGTCGCTACAATCACGACATCAAGCATTATCGGACTTGCCACGCTCAACGGCAGCTATTTTTTCCCGCTCGGAGGCGAACACGGCAAGTATCTTAACGAATTTCTAATCAGCGTAGCAGGAATATATGGCGCCATATTTCTCAACATATTCCTTTTATCTGTGCTCATTGCCTTATGCATAAATTCCTTGAAGAAAATATACCGCAGCTATGACCAATTCATCAAGCGTCGCAAAGCTGCGCAAATCAATGCACGACAGCAGGAAGAGGAAGAAGCCCGCAACACATTTGCCAGCATTCCTGCCAACTCGGATAAAAAAGACAACGGATTTTCAAACAAGAATATCGGCTTTGACAAAGAAAATCATACTGAAGAGACTAAGATAGTGATAGAGAATACGTCAGCTCCGCATACGGATGTCAGCGAGCCCGACAGCAGCAATGACGAAATTGCCTTGGAAATAAACCAAAGCAAACCGATTGAAAAAGCTGTTTCCATAATGGAAAAACCATTCGACCCGACTGCGGAACTGTCAAGATTCAAATTCCCGCCATCAACGCTGCTCCACGAAACTAAGGACAGCACCATAAGTGTTGACATTCAAGAACAAGAAGAAAATAAAGAGCGGATAACGAAAACCCTCGGTGATTACGGGATAGAGATTAAAAGCATCAAAGTCAGTGTAGGACCTACTGTGACCTTGTATGAAATAATTCCTGCCGAAGGCGTAAGGATTTCAAAAATCAAAGTATTGGAAGACGACATCGCCCTGAGCCTTGCCGCATTAGGAATCCGGATTATAGCGCCAATCCCCGGTAAAGGCACCATAGGGATTGAAGTGCCTAACAAAGACAAGCAAACCGTGTCGATGCGCTCAATAATCGAGTCAAAGAAATTCCAGGAATGCAAATACAAATTGCCGATAGCAATGGGATGCACCATATCAAACGACGTATTCATTGCCGACCTCACAAAAATGCCGCATATACTCGTGGCTGGGGCGACAGGTATGGGAAAATCTGTGGGACTAAACGCAATAATCACATCCCTGCTGTATAAAAAGCATCCGTCAGAGCTCAAATTTGTGATGATTGACCCTAAGATGGTAGAATTCAGCATGTACGCACCGCTTGAATACCATTACATCGCACAAATGGAAGATGAAGAAGAGGCCATCATCACTAATATGAATAAGGCTGTAGCAACACTCAACTCGCTCGTGCAGGAAATGGAAAACCGGCTATTATTGCTCAGCGACGCTCACGAGCGGAACATAGAGGACTACAACAAAAAATTCATCGCACACCGTCTTAATCCGGAAAAAGGTCACAAATATCTGCCCTACATAGTAGTGGTAATCGATGAGCTTGCCGACCTGATTATGAACATCGGACGAAAGGAAGTGGAAATGCCGATTGCGCGCATCACGCAAAAAGCACGTGCTGTGGGAATACATATGATTCTTGCCACACAACGTCCTTCGACCGACATCATCACTGGCGTGATAAAAGCGAACTGTCCGGGACGTATAGCATTCAGAGTCACTCAGATGGTTGACAGCCGCACAATCCTCGACCGCTCCGGGGCACAGCAGCTCATTGGAAGAGGAGATATGCTCATCACTTATGACAACCAGCTGACACGAGTACAGTGCGCTTTCGTCGATACACCGGAAGTGGAAGCAATCGTGGATTACATAAGCGACCAGCCTGGATTCGACCATCCATACGAGCTGCCCAAATTCGTTCCTGAGCAACCGGAAAGCAACGGAAGCAACAACAGCGTTGCTGGAAATGCGGCAGACCGCGACCCTTTGTTCGAAGAAGCGGCAGAATTTGTAGTAAGCTCAGGAAACACGGCTTCCACCTCGTCGCTTCAACGCCGGTATTCCATTGGATACAACCGGGCAGGAAAACTTATGGACCAAATGGAAGCGGCCGGAATAGTCGGGCCTGCCGTTGGTGGAAAGCCACGGCAAGTGTTGACCGATGCTTACGGACTCGAACATATTCTAAACCAGAACAAATGACAATGAAGAAAACAGCAGTAATTTTATCCCTACTGATTGCCATATCAACCTTGCAAACCTTTGCAGAAGACAATTCGCAAAAAATAATTGACAAGGTTGTCAGCACTTACAAAGCCGTAAAAGGACTGTCGGCACATTATGCAATCACAACGGACCAAGGCGTGACAGAAGGGACGATAATTATGCAAGGCGACAAATTCCGTATGATTTCCAACGACTTGCGTTGCTGGTATGACGGGAAAATACTATGGAGCTATTCGCCAATGAGCGGAGAGGTAAACATTACCGAGCCATCTGACGAGGAATTGCAAATGATAAACCCCTACTCCATCATCAGCAGTTTTCGCAACGCATTCACCACAAGGCAAGTGAAATCATCGACAGCAAGCAACCATGAAGTGGAGCTCTTACCAAAAGTAAATAATCCAGACATCAAATCAGTAAGGCTTACCATAAGCAGGAAGACATATTTGCCAGTAAAAATAGTGTTTGCTCTGGCAGACGGCACTTCAATAATAATAATACTCAGTCAAACAAAAGGCGGAGCGAATTATCCCGCAGCCACGTTTATGTTTGAAAAAAGCCTTGTTCCTGCCGGAACACCAGTAATTGACTTACGATAACCAACTACAAAATATACGAAAAAAAATGGAAACCATTAAGACAAAATGCCTCATAATAGGATCCGGGCCAGCCGGATACACAGCAGCCATATATGCCTCACGTGCCAATCTCAACCCGATAGTCTGCGAAGGCTTGCAACCTGGAGGACAACTGACAATAACCACCGAAGTAGAGAATTTTCCCGGATACCCAGAAGGAATATCCGGTCCGGATATGATGGATGACCTGAAAAAACAGGCTCTCCGCTTCGGGACAGAAATAATAAGCGACGAAATAGTCAAAGTGGATTTTAATGAGAAACCGTTAAAAGCCGTAACCGACAACGGCAACACAATAGAAGCCGACACCATTATCATAGCGACAGGAGCATCAGCCAAATATCTCGGATTATCCGATGAAAAGAAATATGCAGGAATGGGTGTATCGGCATGCGCTACATGCGACGGATTTTTCTACCGTAAAAAGACCGTCGCCGTTGTTGGTGGAGGCGACACGGCATGTGAGGAAGCTACATATCTTAGCAATCTTGCATCCAAAGTATATATGATTGTGCGGAAAGATTATCTGCGTGCATCGAAAGTGATGCAGAAACGTGTTTTCGAGAATGAAAAGATAGAAGTGCTTTTCAACACAAACACCGTAGGATTGTTCGGCGACAATGGAGTGGAAGGTGCAAAATTAGTACGCTATAAAGGGACAGACAACGAGGAATTTTTCGACATAAAAATCGACGGATTCTTCCTTGCTATCGGTCACAAGCCAAATACAGAAATCTTCAAAGACTTCATTGAACTTGACGAGCAAGGCTACATAAAGACCCAAGGAGCTACTACGGCAACCAACGTACCCGGAGTGTTCGCCGCCGGCGACGTGGCCGATCCAATCTACCGTCAGGCAATCACTTCTGCCGGTATGGGATGCAAGGCCGCCATCGACGCCGAGCGCTACCTATCTTCACAGTTATAACCATATTCGCTAACAAATGTTAAAGTCAGAACGGCGACACGGTTTGTCGTTCTGGCTTTCTATTTTTGCCATAGTTAAAGAAAAAGGATTATGGCAAAAGACTATCAGATAATACGGTTAGCAGTAATAATCAACAAACTTAATACCAGTAAATATATTCCTACCACAGAGCTTGTCGATAAGGTGAACGAATCGATGCGGCTACGTGGCTGCAAGGACTGTTCGCTGCGTACGATTCAGCGTGACATCAATGCCATAGCCGACCTTTTCGGCATAGAGATTGGCAACGATAAAAGCAGAGGCTATTACATAGCCGAACGCCATGAAAACGCCGACCGCTACGAGGATTTGCTTCTCAACTTCGAGCTATTGAGTTCTATTGACGCCGATTCCACGTTGCAAAAGTATGTCGTTGCCGAACATCACGCCTATAAGGTGAACAAAGATTTCCATTTGATGCTCGATGCCATACGCCGGTGTCTTACCCTTGAGTTCGATTATTGCTTAGTACGTCAGGGAGGCAAGATTGCACATTTCCGCCTGAAGCCGCATTTTCTGAAAGAGTCGCAGCGGCGTTGGTATCTTATCGGTTATAACGAAAAGAATTATTTGCGCACGCTTGGAATCGACAGAATAAGCAATGTGTCGGTCGATGAGTCTGCACCATTCAAGCGGAATGATTCAACCGACATACGCCAACTTTTCAACGACAGCTACGGGATATGGAACAATCCTACCGACCCGGTTGAAGATATAGAGTTGAAATACGACGCTTTGGACGGCGCGTTCATCAAAACGCTGCCGCTCCATAAGACGCAGAAAGTTACGGAGAATGAGGATGGCGTTACCGTGCAGCTTCGTTTGCGCATCACCAACGATTTCGTGATGGAGCTGCTTTCCCGGAGCCGTTCGGTGACAGTCGTGAAACCCGACAGTCTGCGCGAGCGTCTGTGTGGCGTGTGGAAAGCCGCCTTAGAGCGGAACGGACATTTATTAACCGATAAAACCGAACCGTTATGATGGCAATGATGAATCCCGCGTTTGCTCTTGTAATAGTTCTGCTTGCGCCGATATGGATTCCAATATTGATTCTCTTCTTGCGTTGGGACAAAAAACGGCGTATGCGGTTGTTTGAAGAAAATTTCGGCACTTTCTCTTTGTCGGCGGCGAGACAACCGCAAATGAAGACAGTCATCGAATACAAGGATTTGCCTCCGTTGGAAACTAAAATCAACCTTGTGGCAGTCATATACCGCTATTTCAAGCTGCATCCTAAATCCTGCAAGCTGACGGCAAACGGACTTACATACCTTGTGCGTAATAAGCTCGGCGACCCTTTGTTGAAATTGTCGTATGCTGCCGCCACGAAATATTTCACGGAAATAAACACATCCGGCATCATGCCTTTTGCGGAATTTTTCAAAGAGAAAAACAGGGGTTGGCATATAGAGAGGATTCCCGGAGAGTTCCCTCCTCCAGATGATAAAAATGGCGTTTCGGATTTCGATTTCTCATGGCATATCCGCAACCACGTATCGAAAACAAACAAGCTCATCGCTGAATATTTCGACG
>JADIMC010000030.1 GCA_017694955.1 Candidatus Limisoma faecipullorum | reverse complement strand
AACAGGGAAGTTAAGCCCCGCGGCGCCGATGGTACTGGGAGACCGGGAGAGTAGGACACCGCCCCCTTATAGTGGAGGACAGCAGGCAACTGATGCCGCGGTCCTCCACTTTTTTTGTCAGTATGCCCTGCTTTCTGGTAGCGTGTTATGGCCGGGCAGGGAGCCGGATGCGCGGGCGACGGCCTTGTCTCCGTGCGGTGCGGATGTCCGCATGGGGCTTTCTCGTTGAATTACCGCTATGTGCTTCCTTGACAGGAATCTGTGTATATGAAAAGCTTTCTATATGTCTTTCTTGGTAGTGGCATAATCAGCTAATCAAATAAGAAATTGTATTCATTGCATAATAACTTCTTCAGTTGTAGAGGCTTTAGATAGAAATCACCAGTGTCATCAAAATTCCAACGGGAAGTTACTGAAACTATTTCATTATCATCTACGCCTATTATAATGAGCGACATTCCATAATCATCGTAAGGGTAATTATCACTTCTTGACTTTGGAACTTCTTTAAAATCAGACCTTTCTGCTATAAAATACTTTAATCCATTGGCTGTGTACGCTTTAAATACAGTTTCATCAAGAATACACCAATCCGCATAGTTCTCGTATTGACTAACTTTGTCGAAGTCTGTTAATTCAAAAACTTCGTATGAAGTATCAGGCGGTGCTTGATACGGTTCTGCTTCAATGTCAATCCTTGAAATATCTTGCACATCTTTAATTGACAGACCATTAAAATCCTTGTCATAAAAATCTGCTTCGGGCGTATTTCTCAGATTATAAAGCAGTCTGTTGACCTTATGCACGTCTTGTTGGTTTTGAATATCCAAGTCAGTCAGAAACCAGCGAGTTAAACCATAATAAAATTTTCTGAGTTCTCCCTTCATATTAGGTAGTTTATCAAGCAATGACTGGATAAACAAATCCGCTTCTTCTCGTGAAAACTCGTTCCTCATTAAAAGATTTCGTGCAGTGCGTCTTGAGCGTTGCTCCGAATTCTCGGCTATCAGCTTTGTTAAATTTTTCAAATCCATAATTCTACTTATGTTGTGCTTGTAATATCTGTCTCTATAACTTGCATGTTTCCATCCAGCTATTCTTCATCCCCGCAATCCTCTTCTGCGTCCTGTAGCGCAGGCGCATCACAGCCCTGTCGTCAAGCTCCTCCCTCGGGCGCGTGTGAACGTCCCTGTACGCCTCGGAAGCCAGCATCCTCGCCAGCTTCAGCGAGTCGGAGCGGTCTGTTTTCATCACCGACTTGTACTGGGCGGTGGGAACATCAGCGGCGTTGACAATATGGCATTCTATCCCGCTGGCGGAAAGGGGATAATACGTGGAAAAGCCGGTGAAGCCGCTCTCGTAGCAGGCAACATACTCCCCTCCCGGGAACTTGCCGTCCAGAAATGACCGCAGCGCGGTGGCCGACGGGGGCATCGACAACTGGACTTTGTAATACGGCAACGCTATGGCCGTGACGCTCTATGAACGCAAATGGACATCGATTCCGACGTAAATCCTTTGTCCTTTGAAATCAATTCTTTTACTTTGCATCTGTTTCATCGGGTGTGGATTTTGGATGTTATACAATGTTTCTTATTTCACTTTATATATTTAATATTCAAATCTACACCTTTTTCTTTTTTGCAACAAACATAGTATCTTTGTGGAAAATAAAGCCTGTATAATAAAGCTATGGAAGAAAAACGGATGTCGTGGGACCGGTTGATATGCAGCAAGCGTTTAGGCATGGAGCGCTACCGTAGCGCTACGGCACAGACGCGAAGCGATTTTCAACGCGATTTTGACAGATTGGTCTTTTCGTCGCCATTTCGCCGTTTGCAGAATAAAACACAGGTTTTTCCTTTGCCAGGAAGCATATTTGTGCATAATCGCTTGACCCATAGCTTGGAAGTGTCGAGTGTCGGAAAGTCTCTTGCAAATGAGGTATGTATGATGCTTATGCCACGTTATATTGGAACGCCTTCAGCGGAAAAGTTGGGTCATATTGTGGAAATAGTAGGTGCGGCATGCTTGGCCCATGATATGGGCAATCCTCCTTTCGGGCATTCGGGAGAAAGAACGATAGGAACTTATTTTTCCGAAGGAAATGGGCTTGCTGTCAAAAGGATGCTTTCAGGTGAAGAATGGAGCGACCTTGTGAATTTTGACGGTAACGCCAATTCTTTCCGGCTTCTTGCTCATCAGTTCCGCGGCAGGCGGGAAGGGGGGCTTGCAATGACCTATTCATCGCTTGCTGCGATTGTGAAATACCCATATTCCTCGTTTAATTCTCCAAAGAAGGGTAAATTCGGTTTCTTTTGTTCTGAGGCGGCATGTTTTCGTAAAGTTGCGGTAGAATTGGGATTGATTGAAAAATCGCCAGGAATATATGCCCGTCATCCGTTGGTCTATTTAATGGAAGCGGCTGATGACATATGCTATCAGGTTATGGATATTGAAGATGCCCATAAATTGAAGATTCTTAATTGCAGGGATGTCATCGAATTGTTTTTAGGCTTTTTCACGGAAGACCGGAAAGAACGTATGCGATCCGTTATAAGAATGATTGATGACAATAATGAGAAAGTGGCATATATGCGTTCTTGTGTCATTGGTGAATTGGTGTGTGATTGCTCTAAAGTATTTGTTGACAATGAGGACATCATATTGCAGGGTACGTTTGAGGGTAGCCTGATTGACCATATGGATACTCTGCTGATTGAAGCATATCAGCGTTGTTCGGAGACGGCATGGAACAAGATTTACAATTCGAATGATGTGGTTGATATCGAACTTGCGGGTAACCAGATAATTACATTTCTACTTGACCGCTTGCTTGATGCTGTGCTGCATCCTGAAAAGAATTATTCACGTCTTTTGTTGAGCCGTGTACCTAACCAATATGATACTTCTGCTTCTACTACATACGGGAAAATACAGTCAGTGCTTGATCATATATCCGGAATGACCGATGTCTATGCTTTGGATTTATTCCGAAAGTTGAATGGATTGAGCCTTCCTGCCATATAGTTTTTTTGATGTGATTTGAATTATGAAGAATAGAGTGTTTTGGATGATTTGCCTGATGATGGTTTCTGTTTTATCGGTCAATGCATCATATATTGTGGAAGAAATTCCCAATGTGCATATGACTGACAGGACAAAGTATGTATCGAATCCTGATGGAATATTGTCACAGCAGGCTGTTGACGGATTGGATATTGCTATTGCCGATATATGGCAGAAAACCACAGCAGAAGTTGTTGCTGTTGTTGTTAAATCCATCGGTGAAGATGAAATCAATGATTTTGCCACGCGGTTATTTGAGTATTGGCAGATAGGCAAGCAGGATAAAAGTAATGGATTGCTGATACTCGTAGTGGAGGATCAGCGTAAGGCGGTAATACGTACTGGTTATGGCGCGGAGGGATTGTTGCCGGATGTAGTATGCGGTAGAATTATCCGTCAGTTAATGGTGCCATATTTCAGTAAAGGAGATTATGATACAGGTATGCTCCAGTCAGTGGCATATATTCACAAGGTGCTTACGACTCCGGGTGCTGTGGAAGAACTTAAGTCGAAATATTCAAATGACCGTCCTGCGGCAATTGACAACGGCAAGATGTGGGACACGTATGTGCGGCTGGCTTGCTGGGTGTCTGTCTTGTTTTTCTTATATGTCGTTGTGATTGTGGTTGGAATGCGTAAGAAGGATTCTTATGAGCGTTATTTCCGTTTGCGGAAAATGTTGCTTCCTTCGTTTGTCATAGCGTTTGCAACGATTGGAATAGGATTGCCTGCTTTGTTGCTTGTCGTTTTTTTGTCGCGCCGTTGTCGTAGCAAAAGAAGAAATTGCCCTAATTGCAAATCTAAGATGAGAAAGCTTTCTGAATCCGAGGATAATAAATACCTTACTCCGGCACAGGATTTGGAAGAGCGCATCAATTCTGTCGATTATGATGTGTGGCTTTGCGAAAAGTGTGGAGAAGTTGATGTGTTTCCGTTTATCAACAAGAATACCCCATATCAGGAGTGTCCGGTATGCCATACGAAGGCAATGATGCTGATTGGTGACAGATTGTTGCAGGATTCATCTCCATTGCGGGAAGGCATCGGCCTGAAAACGTATAGATGCCGTAATTGTGGAAATACGATGAACCATCAATATAAAATACCGAAGGATTCCGCTCCTGTTGTAGTGCCGTTTATCGGTGGGTTCGGCGGCGGTGGCGGCGGATTTGGTGGCGGAAGCTTTGGAGGGGGTTCTACTGGTGGTGGTGGAGCTTCTGGCGGTTGGTAAAAGAATACAAAGATGGGCGCAAAAACGAAATTTGTTTCAAAGTTAGGTGTAATTGCAGCTACACTTGGTTCTGCTGTAGGGTTAGGGACAGTGTGGCGTTTCCCCAATGAAGTGCAGGACAATGGTGGCTCTGTTTTTTTATTGGCATATATGCTGTGTGTGTTGCTGATGGGGATTCCTGTGATGTTGGCGGAATTTTCCTTAGGGCGTGGCAGCGGTTCAGATTCCATTGGGGCATTCCGGAAATTGTCGCCTTCGCGGCGCTGGTGGATTGTTGGAGTAGTAGCTGTGACTGCCTCTTATTTGATATTGTCATTTTATATAGTCGTATCAGGCTGGACACTTGAATATCTATGGATGTCGGTTACAGGTGAACTTTATGAAGGAGCCGGAGGGGTGGATAGTGCCGCGCGTTTTGCTTCAGTGATGGATGATTCGCTTCAGAGCGGTTGGCGTCCGGTGTTTTGGACATTTTTGATGATATTTCTTAATATTTTCATATTAAGACGTAGTGTGGAAAAGGGTATAGAAAAAATGTCTAATTTGTTGATGCCTTTGTTGTTTGTAATATTGGTTGTATTCTGTTGTATTTCGCTTTCTTTGCCGAATGCAATGGAGGGAGTTGAGTTTTTTCTGAAACCTGATTTCTCGAAATTGGACGGTAACGTGTTGATCAATGCTGTAGGACAGGCTTTCTTTTCGTTGAGTCTCGGTATGGGTATCCTTGTTACCTATGCTTCTTATTATCCTGAAACAACAAAGCTTGGGCGCACTTCTTTTGTGGTGTCGGGACTTGTCTTTGTCGTGGCGTTGCTTATGGGATTGACGATATTCCCGGCAGTGAAATCTTTTGGAATAACAGGAGAGACAGAGGGGACGGCGTTGATATTCATTACGCTTCCGGAAATATTCCAGCAAATGGGTGGAACACAGGTATGGTCCGCGTTGTTCTTTTTCTTGCTTGTCGTTGCGGCGCTTACGTCCACCGTATCGTTGGCCGAGGTCCCGATAGCTTTTCTTTCCGGGATATTTGGCTGGTCGCGTAAGAAGTCGTGCTATGCCGTATTGCTTCCGATTTTTCCCTTGAGTGCCATTTGCTCGTTGTCGCTTGGACCTTGGAGTCACATACGTCTGTTCGGATTAACCATATTCGATGCGCTTGATTATTTCACATCCAATATAATGCTTCCTTTGGTTGCCATTTCTGTATGTATCTATGTCGGGCATATATTGCCGAAATCATTCCTTAATAATGAGATGACGAATCATGGCGCCGTGCGCTCACGTATAGCTCCTGTCGTGTTGTTTGCTATCCGTTACATTGCTCCTTTGCTTGTTGCAGCCGTGTTTGTAAATAAAATAATTGAAATGGCAGGGTAGTGTTTATGGAAAGGCTGTCGAAATCTGAAAGAATAGGGCTTTTAGCTTTTGCTTCTGTTGCATTGATTTTTATTTTGGTGTCTTATTCCCTTGATAATAGTGGCTTTACGGAAAAGCCACTGACAGAGGAAGAAAAATATAAGATGGAACAATTCGAGCGGCAAGTTGAAGCGATGAAAACAGATACGTTGATGCCTGTGGTGACGCGTAAAAAGAAGCATTCAAAGCCGGTGGTTGACATAAATCCTTTTGATGATGAAATGGAACGTCAGGATTAGTTGTATGGTGTTTTTTTTGCAATATTGAAATTTGATTTGTATGGACGAGTTGTTCTATAATGCCGTTGATTTGCTGAAGTCGTTGATAGCTGTACCGTCTGTTAGCCGAGAAGAGAATGCGGCGGCGGATGTTGTGGTGAATTTTTTGATGCAGTATGGTTGTAAGGTTGAGCGCAGAGGCAATAATGTGTGGACAATAGCAAATGGCTATTTTTCAGAAAAACCTACGTTGCTGCTTAATTCGCATATCGACACTGTGCGTCCTGTGGCAGGATGGACGCGTGACCCGTTCACTGCAGAAGAAGATGAAGATGGCAGAATCTATGGTCTTGGCAGTAATGATGCCGGGGCATCGCTTGTTAGCTTGATAGCTGCATATTTGTTGCTGTCGTCAAAACAACAGTCTTACAATTTGGTGTTCCTCGCTTCTTGTGAGGAAGAGGTTAGCGGTAAAGGTGGAATTGAATCGGTTTTACCATTGCTTCCGAATATTGATTTTGCAGTTGTCGGTGAGCCTACCGGTATGCGGCCTGCCGTGGCGGAGAAGGGGCTTATTGTTCTTGACGGGGTGGTGACTGGAATTTCTGGGCATGCAGCTCGTGGTGAAGGCGTGAATGCCATTTATAAAGCAATCGGCGTGGTTGATGCCTTACGCAGTTTGCGATTTCCCGTGGAGTCGGAATATCTTGGACCTGTGAGGGTTAGTGTGACACAGATTGAGTCTGGTACACAGCATAACGTTGTGCCCGACTTGTGCCGGATTGTTGCCGATGTCCGTACAACGGATGCTTATACCAACGAACAGACACTGGAGCTGATTCGCAGGGCTGTTCCCGATTGTTCGCTTGAGCCTCGCAGCTTGCGTTTGCGACCGTCGTCAGTGTCTGTAGGTCATCCTGTCGTTCAGCGTCTGATGTTTGCCGGTAAAGAGCCTTTTGGGTCGCCTACGTTGAGCGATCAGGCTTTGATGCCTTTCCTTTCGGTAAAATTCGGACCTGGTGATTCAGTACGTTCTCATACTGCCGACGAATTTGTCTATGTCGCCGAAATCCGAGAAGCTATACAATTGTATTCCACTGTACTCGACGGTGTCTCCTTGACGTGACCTGCTCATAAATAAATAGAGGATACGGATTTTATCCGTATCCTCTATTTATGTGAGTGTTATTACTTTCGTTTATTTTGCAAACTTGTATTGTAAAGTCTGTCCGTCAGCTGTAATTACTGCAATATATATTCCTTTTTGCAGACCGCTGATGTTGACTGTTTGTGAATTGCTGCTTGCAGCGAAACGTCCGCTAATGTCATAAATTGTGATATTGTTTACATTTTCTGCTGTGCAAGTCAATTCTTCTCCGTCAACAGCCACTTTCCATCCATTGTCTTTGATATTGCTGATTCCGCCTTGTGCGTGTTCTACGTTACCATAGAAACCTACATTGTCGATTGTCAGGAAATATCCGTCGGCAGTTACAAGCCTGATGGCAAGATGAATTTCTTTGCCGTTGTATTTGCTGAGGTCAACTCCATGCAAGGACGGTTGAGAAGCGTCGTTTTCTACAGTAAGTACTTTCTCGAAATCTGCAGTTTCCGTACCTGTTGTGGAAACAAGTACTTCGTATGTTTCAGGGAAGTTGGAATCAGCAGAATTGGATGCCCATACGGCATCGGCGTTATTTCCTGTTATTTTAACTTTCGGGAATATGCACCAGCGGTCAGCTTGTTCTGCACCGTCAAGCCAAGATGCCGCTCCAAACATCCAGTCGCCATATAATTCGTGTGTGTTGATGGCAATGTAGTTCCATGCCTCATTGTTCGGGAAATCGCTTGAAAGGGCAGAGTTGACGGTGCCTCCGTCTTCTGTCTTGAATATGAATCCTTCCGGAAGTGCTGGTTTCTCGCCGTATTCCAGCTCTTCATTCGTTTCGAAGTCATATATGACTGTTGCATTCTCTACCAATTTGAACTCAAGGTCTGCTGCATTGTTGGATGCTACTTGGTCGCCTGCATTGATAATTTCTACTTTTAATGTATGATTGCCGCTTTCCAGGTCTGCAAGCACTTCCGGCGTAAGAAATTGCTTTGTCTCTTGTGCTGCTATGGTGGCTATGTTGTCTGTGCTCACTTGATTTCCGTCGATTGATACTGTAATTGCGGTGTTCTCCATCGCTTCAATGCCGTTGTTGGTTATGGAGAATGCTATTTGGGTGGAGGATGTGCCCTTGATGAGATAATCGGTTGTCGGGAAAATGAGTGACACAGCCAAATCAGATTCGATATTCTCTATTGGTGTGATGGAGAAATCATCCACTGCAAGCGTGTTTTGATTGGCGTCACTATAGCAATAGAATCCGAAGATATAATCACCTTCCTTTTCGATATGGATTACATTTGCAGATTCAACATAGGAACTTGTGTCGATGTTTGGTAAATCAACGACTGTATGCGTCATGGATTCCGGAGTCGGTGATTGTTGTCCTTCTGTCAGCTCGCCATAGTATAATTTCATTTTTTCCGGGTATCCATCCATACCTGAATACCAGAATTTCACAGCGTAGTAGCCTGGGGTCATATGAACGGCAGGCATGAATGCCCAGTCGTCGCCCGGATGATTTTTGCTGTAGAAATAGCATAGAGAGTTGCTTCCTGTGCGTGCAAAGTTGGAGAACCAGCCGTCATCGGTAGTAATTCCCCAGTCGCCGTTTTTATCATCGGCTGGGTCTTCGTTTAGGTCAAGGAAGATTATGTCGGCAGTGTTGTCTTCAGGTTCAAAGCTTGTGGAATATGGTACTGCAGATATCTTGCAGTGCTGTACGCTTGTGCTGCATTCGTTGTTGTTTGCAAGCTCATCGCCTTCAAGGGCTGTCCACGCTTTGATGTCATAAGTGCCTGGCTGCGTGAAGTCGGCTTGAGTTGAGAATGTGTATTCGTAGGATTCTCCTGCTTTTATGGTGGCATTTACTGTCTCTGTCACGGCAGGATTCTCATTTATTTGATATGCGACTTGGAAGTTTAACACATCGGCGACTCCGTTGTTGTAGATAGACAACTTTACTGGTGCAGAGCCAAGATTGTATCCGCTTTTAATGGAAGAAACCGACATCGCTTGCAAGTCTTTTCCTTCTGATGTGGTGAGTTTTACGTTACGAAGGGTCACTTGGTAGCTCCAAGCATCGCTTTTTGCGTGGAATCCAAGATATATTTTGCCATCTTCTGCAACTGTAAACATCTTGGTGTATGTGATGAAATCGCCGTCGGTTGATGGAAGGTCGAGCAACAGGTTGTCCATATCTTCAATGGTTTGCCCGTTTCCATAGAATACGTCCATTTTGTCACCTGATGAACCTCGGTATTCGAATGCCAGCATATACATACCGGCCTCTACATTGATTTCCGGAGAAATGAGCCAGTCGTCTGCACCCATATCAGGGTTGGTTGTGCTGCATCCCATTGTTTCTAAATAGTCATCGAATTCCCATGTGTAGTCGTCATGGTTATTGTCGATTACAGTCCATTGGTCTGCTTGTTCCTGCGTGTTGAGCGGACATTCGAACACGGTTTCTGCTGCCTGTGCTGTTACGGCAGTGGCGGCAGCGAGTAGAAATGTGGAAAATAATTTCATAAAAACACTTTTTAGGGTTAATAATCATATGTTTTGTGGCAAAGATAGTAAAGTTTTTTATTTTTATTGTTTCTTGATTGATGTATTGTTATTTTGCGTAAAAAACACACAGCCGCCGCACTGAAGCACAATTGTTGATAATGTGCGGGTGCGGCGGCTGTAAGATGTTATTGCCGATATTGGCTATCAGTTTTTGTTCGCGCGTTTGCGCTCTGTCTCGTCGAGGATTATCTTGCGTATGCGCAGATGGTTAGGAGTCACTTCGACGTATTCATCGTTCTTGATATACTCCAGTGCTTCCTCGAGGCTGAAGACTACGGGGGGGATTATCCTTGCTTTGTCGTCAGCTCCTGATGCCCGCATATTGGTTAGTTTCTTGGATTTGGTTACGTTCACCACAATGTCGTTGTCCTTGGCATTCTCTCCAACGACTTGTCCGGCATACACTTCTTCTTGCGGGAAGATGAAGAAACGCCCGCGATCCTGAAGCTTGTCGATTGCATATGCATATGCGGTACCTGACTCCATTGCAATGAGCGAACCGTTGGTGCGGCGTTCGATGTCGCCTTTCCAAGGCTCATATTGCAGGAATTGGTGTGCCATTATTGCTTCGCCTGCCGATGCGGTGAGCACGTTGGTCCGCAGTCCTATGATTCCTCGCGACGGTATGTGGAATTCCATCTGTATGCGGTCGTTTTGGGTCACCATCGAAGTGAGCTCGCCACGGCGGCGTGTTACCATATCGATTATTTTGCTGGAATATTCTTCCGGTACATTTACTGTCATCAGCTCGATTGGCTCGCATTTTTGTCCGTCGATTTCTTTTACGATTACTTGTGGTTGACCTACTTGCAACTCGTAGCCTTCACGGCGCATAGTCTCGATAAGCACAGACAAATGAAGCACTCCACGGCCATATACGGTCCATACATCTTCGTGCGGCTCTTTTTTCACTCGTAGCGCAAGGTTTTTGTCGAGCTCGCGCTCAAGACGTTCTGCAATATGACGTGATGTCACGTATTTACCGTCTTTCCCGAAAAATGGCGAGTCGTTGATTGTAAAAGTCATCGACATTGTCGGCTCATCGATTGCAATGCGTGGGAGCGGTTCCGGGTTTTCCGGATCGGTTACCGTGTCGCCTATTTCGAATCCTTCTATACCGATTAGCGCGCATATGTCGCCTGACTGGATGCTTTGTATGCGCTTGCGTCCCATTCCTTCGAATGTGTGGAGCTCTTTGATGCGTTGGCGTACGACCGAACCGTCCTTTTTGCAAAGACCTATTTCCATCCCTTCCCGCAGCTCGCCGCGATGTACGCGTCCGATTGCAATACGTCCTACATATGATGAATAGTCCAGCGACGTAATCAGCATTTGCGGCGTACCTTCCAACGTATGTGGGGCTGGTATGTATTTTATGATGGCATCGAGCAATGGGATGATATTATCGGTCGGTTTTTTCCAGTCATCGCTCATCCATCCTTGTTTTGCAGAGCCGTATATGGTCGGGAAGTCAAGCTGTTCTTCTGTCGCGTTGAGGTTGAACATCAAATCGAACACCATTTCGTTAACCTCCTCAGGGCGGCAATTGGGTTTGTCAACCTTATTGATTACGACAATGGGCTTTAATCCTATCTGTATTGCTTTTTGTAGCACAAAACGTGTTTGTGGCATCGGTCCTTCAAAAGCGTCAACGAGCAGCAGGCAGCCGTCGGCCATATTCAGGACGCGTTCCACTTCTCCACCGAAATCGGAGTGCCCCGGAGTGTCGATTATATTGATTTTATATCCGTTATAGTTGATTGATACGTTTTTAGAGAGGATTGTTATGCCTCTTTCTCGCTCGAGGTCGTTATTGTCGAGCATTAATTCTCCTGTTGATTGGTTGTCTCGGAATAGATGGCCAGCGAGTAGCATCTTGTCAACCAAAGTGGTTTTGCCATGGTCAACATGGGCAATGATAGCAATGTTTCTGATGTTTTGCATAAAACCTATTATACCTATTTTCGGGTGCAAAATTACGATTTTTTTGCCAATAAATTTGCACAGTATATAAAAAAGGCATTCCTTTGTAGTGGATAAATGATTTTGCTCTCCCTGTTGAAGTGTTAATAAATATAAAGGGGGGGTAGAAGTAAAAACTATAGATATGAAAAATAGAAATGTTGTGTTAATTTTGTTGGGTATCATTATCGTTACTTGTACGGTAGGACTATTAAGTTTGAAGTATAATCAAAGTAAAGATTTCGATGCAAGGATTCTGCGAGGTCAAAAAGTTGCTCTCGTGGAAGATTCCCTGTTGCAAAAATAATTGAATGATAAAAAAGCACGCTATGATTATATGGCGTGCTGATAAAGTATTGTGATATGCCACGTTATTATTTATCGGTCAAATCAGCAATCGGCTTGCCAATGCACCCATCGGGCATCTGTATGCGGAGCAATGCGCATATGGTTGCTGCTATGTCGGTAAAGTCAACCGGGGCGAATGTGTGTCCAGGCTTGATTCCGCTGCCGAAAAATATCAATGGCACATGGGTATCATACGGATGCCATACTCCGTGGTCTGTTCCTCCTGTCTCTTCAGATTCGAGGCCATACCATCCTGGGGACATTATGATTTGAATTTCTCCGCTTCGTCCGGGATAATATCCATTGATGATGCGGTCTTTTATTGGAGAAGGGATAGTGGCTGTTCCGGCGTTTTCCTGTTCGACGGCGCAGTACACACCTTCTCCTCTTTTTATATAGTTGATTGCGGAGGAAATCACATCTCCCTTATCGATGCCGAGCGAGTCGATTTTTTCATTATCGAGAAATATCTGATAGTTTAAGAGTCCGCTTACAAGGTTTTTGTCTGTTTTAAATGTGCTTTTCAGATTATTATTCAGTGACTCTTTAGTCTTTTCGATATCCCATCCGCCAGCCGGTATGTTTTTATCTTTTAGGAATTTGAAATTATGGGCAGCGGCATGGTCGGCTGTCAGGAACAGCAGATACTCACCCTTGCCTATTTTTTCGTCAAGTGTGGTCAACAGGCGTGCTATGTCGCGGTCAAGTCTAAGATATGTGTCTTCTGTCTCGATTGCATATGTCCCGAACTGATGCCCTATGTAGTCGGTTGACGACAGGCTTATGGCGAGCATGTCGGTCTCGCCTCTGTTGCCGAGGTGTTCGCCGTCGATGGCTGCCAAGGCAAGGTCGATTGTTATTGTGTTGCCATATGGAGTATTACGAATAAGGCCGTAGCCTTCTGTCTCCATTATTTTAGATGTAGCGACAGGCATTGTCGGTGCGGCTGTGTTCGGGAACGGGGTTTCGTAATCGTTGTTGTCAACACAGCTTTTTTTGTAGCTTTCTATCGGATAGAGCGTGTTCCAGTCTTTAGAAAGATACTGTTTCGCGAGCTGTTTGTCGTTGAATTTGTCGAGCCATTCCGGTAATTCGTTACGGTAATATGTGCTGGTGATGAAATTGCCTGTTTCTGCATCGAACCAGTATGCTCCGTCGGCAGTATGCCCGCCCGGAAGTATTGCTGCCCTGTCTTTCAGTGATATTGATATCACTTTTGATTGGTAATTTGTGGCAAGGTGCAATTCATCGCCTATTGTTGTAGTTTGCAGATTCCGGGGTGACATTTTTCCTGCATCGGAAGTGCTTCCTACGGTGCTGACATTGGCGTCGTCGGTGCAATATGTCTGTTTGCCGTTGATGTGAAAGTCATTGCCTGCAATGCCGTGGATTGCAGGGACAGAGCCTGTGTAGAGTGATGTGTGTCCGATGGCGGTAACTGCTGGTATATAGTTGAGCATAGTGTTTTCGCAGTTGAAACCTTCGCGCATCAGACGTTTGAAGCCGTCTTCTTCGAAACGATTCTGGTAGCGGTAGAGATAATCCCATCGCATTTGGTCGATTACAACGCCTACAACCAATTTCGGGCGTTGGAAAGTGCCTTGTGCTGTAGCTGGTAGTATGGAAATAATGACAGCTGACAGTACTGATAGAAAATGTTTGTACATATCCGTTTGTGGTTTTTGTTTATGCAAAGGTCACAATCGGATATAACATTTATGTCTCGTTGGAGTAACAATTTTGTAATAATGTCAGTGTATGCTGGTCATAATCACTGAATAGACTGTAATAGCGGCTGTTGTGATTATGAAAACTGCTGTTGCTGTCCACGTGTGGTGGAATTTGTGCTGGTCAATTTTATAGTATAGGGCTTTTTTGCATAATTGTTTTGCAATGGTCATAATGATGACTGCCCAGAAAGAGCCTATTATTGCTCCTGTGAGCAAGTCGCCAGGATAATGTACTCCTAAATAGATGCGTGAATATGAGTTTGTTGCAGCCCATAGTATGATTGCCGTAGTCAGGAAGTGGCGGCGGAATATCAAGCCGACCGATATGGCAAGCGCAAACGAATTGGCGGCATGGCACGAAGGAAAGCCGAATGCTCCGCCGCGATAGCCGTTGACAATATGCACCAATGCGGATATTTCGTTTTCGGGATTTGAGGGGCGTAATCGTTCGGCAAACGGACGTATGGCTTTTGCACAGGTCATGTCGGATAGTCCGGCAGCTACTGCTATCGCGATTGTGAGCAGCAATGCTTCTTTCCAGTCAAGGTTTTTGAAAAGTATGAAAGCTATTGATGCATACAGGGGTATCCATATCAGTTTGCCGGAGAATGCTTCCATGAAGTAGTCCCAGTATTGGGTGTGCATTCCGTTGAGTGTCAGGAATATGTTGGTGTCTATGGTTGAAAGTTGCTCGATCATGCAGATTGTTTTTTAGAGAGATTCCAAGTCATCGTATAGCTTTTGCAGAAATGCTTTTCCGCGTTCTATGTTTTTTCCTTTATCAGTTCCATCATCTGATACCACGGCGTTAGCATCGCAATTGTAGATCAGGCAATTGCCGGGGGTGACAATGCCGAAAAACGATGGCCCTGTAAAATATCCGAAGTGTGGAGATGCCGGATTGAGTATGTTCTTACTGAATTTGTATTCGGAATGGTCAATGCCTAATTGATAAAGCAATGTGGCGGCAATATCGATTTGTGAGGCGTATGTCCCGTTTATGCCTTTCAGTTTCAATGCGCCTCCTGTCATTACCAGCGGAATCTGGTGGCGGGCTTTTTGGTCATCGGTATCCGGATACGCACCGAAATGGTCAGGGACAAGTATTACGAGGGTGTTGTCCCATTTTCCTGAAGTTTTTAGTTTGCCGATAAAGTCTCCAATGCAACTGTCGGCATAGGCGAATGCATTTATCCGCTTATCGTTGAATTTGTCATATGGAACGTCGAATGGTTCGTGGCTGCTCGATGTCTGTACGATGCGGAATCTGGGGTTTCCTGTCTTTTCAGACAAGTAGTCTTTCGTGAATCTGTCGAACAGTACCCCGTCGTTGGCTCCCCATTTGCCGGTGCGTTGTGATATTGGAAAGTCCTTGTCGGAGATTATTCTTTCGAATCCGCACGATACGAGATAGGCATACATATTGGTGAAATTGGCATCGCCGCCGTAATAATATGCAAGGTCGTAACCGTTGCGCTTCAAGCTCTGTGGTATCGACGGCAGGCTTTCCACTTTGTCGGCATATTTCATTACGCTTGTATTGGGTTGTGCCGGATATCCGCTTATTATCGACACCAGGCCGCGGTCGGTGCGGAAACTGTTTGCAAAGAAATTGGTGAACAGCAAGCCTTCTGACGCCGCCTTGTCAAGGTTCACTGCAATGTCTTCTCCGCCGAGCGACTTCATAATATGCGAGGAGAAGCTTTCAAGTATTATCATTATTATGTCGGGGTGGTGGGTGGAGAGCAGTTGCGGAATGCTGTCGGTTGCCGGTTTATCGGTCATTTCGGCGAGCAGCGCGGATGCTTCGGCATCGTCCATATAGCGGTATTGCTTATCGAAATTTGTCTGATGTGTGGCTGAATGCATCAGACTGAAAGCAGGATTGATGGCGGCATGGTTGAGCCTTTGGTTCTGGCTGAAATAAGCTTTGCTGAGGTTCATTGTGGAAACGGAGAAGCCTCCGCGGATAGGAACGAACAATGCGCCGGTAAGCAGAATGGTCACGGTGAATGCAGCCAACCGGTTGCTGTTTGCTGCTTTTTGCCTCGATTTTTTTAATACGGTGTATCTGAATGCGAGGAATGTCAGGATGCTGCATATGATTATCGCCGATATGCCGAGCGCTATGTACCATCCGCTGACGCTTGCCATGGCGTCTTTGGGTGATGATGTGAAATAGAATATCGGTGTTGTGTCCAGGCGGAATCCCCAAAATTCGTATAAAGCGAGGTCGGTTATGAAAATGATGGATATGGCTAACGATATTATCGCGAAATAAATCGTAGCGATGTTGCGTATTACTTTGTTGCCGGGACCTGTAATTGTTGAAATTGTCAGTAGCAGGCCGGGAATTGCTGTAAGGTATCCTGCGACAGAAAGGTCGAGAGGGAGCCCGTGCCACAGTGCGCCGAAGAATCCGCCTATGCCTATGCTTTCAAATAAACCGTTGTAATAGACTATGAATATAATCCGTTGCATAATGAACAATGCCACGAATAATATGTATGTGGTTATCAGTTTGATTATTTGCCGTTTCATTCGTTTTGTTCTCTAAATCGTTGCAAAGGTAAGAAAAAGTTCAGACCTCTTGAATTTCTTATCCCGGACTTGCGCAGGAGTGAGTTCGGGTTGATATTTGTGAAAATTGTGCTCTGGTTGAAAATGTGTTTTTAAACATATTTTTTAATAGAACAATGTGGATTGATTTTGTGTTAATATAAAAGATAAACAATAAAAAAACGTTAAAGTTATGAGGCTGAGAAGATTACTTTTGGTATTATTGGTTTTAATGTCCGTGACATAAAAACGCTCGATTATAAAGGAGTGGCTCTGAGTGGGGGCTATCGTAAGTTTCTCTATTCCGGTTTGTTTGTTATGCCGGAAGTGTCGCTCTACTGGCAGGAATATGAGTATGAAGATGCTCCTCCCGGCGGTAGTCTTGCTACGCATAGCCTTAACCGTTTCGGCATAGGGGCAGATGCTCTTTTGGGTGTCAGGATTGCCGTGTCGGGCAAGGTTGGCATAGACCTTATGGTTGGTCCTTATATAGGCTGGTCGTTTGCTAACAACAGGAGTGATTATTTCTATGGTGATTATGACAATTTTGAGGTACGCGGTCGCTTTGGCATTGGAATGACTGTGCTGAATAAGATTTATGTGAACGTATTCTACGATGCCGCCAAGACCAAGTTTACGGATAATGGGCGGAATCGCGGGAATATAATGTCGGTTGGAATAGGGTATTCGTTTTGATGCTATTGGTGCATATGGGGCACTGTTCGCTTAAGCCGGGCTTTGGAGCTGGAGAATTGCTTTGCGGGCATGCTGATATGGGAGAAAATTGTATCTTTGCACCAAATTAATGTATTATGATTACTCAAGACCAACTAAAAGAGACAGAAGAACGCAAGCTGGCGTTGAGGAGGTATCTTTGACATCGACAGTAAGAAAGTCGAGGTAGAAGAAGAGGAGTTGCGCACGCATGTGCCTGATTTCTGGAATGACCAGAAGGCGGCGGAGAAGCAAATGCGCAAAGTGAAGGAATTGCATTATTGGATTGACAGCTACGAGGAAATCGACAAGATGGTCGGCGAGCTTGAGCTTGGATTCGATTTTGTGAAAGAAGGACTGCTTTCGGAAGAAGAACTCGACGGGATGTATGCGCGCACGATTGACGCTTTCGAGAAGGTGGAGCTGCGCAATATGTTGCGACGCGAGGAAGACAAGCTCGGAGCCGTGCTGAAAATAAATTCCGGTGCCGGCGGCACTGAAAGTCAGGACTGGGCATCGATGTTGATGCGTATGTATCTGCGCTGGTGCGAGCAGCATAAGTATAAGACGAGTATTGTGCATCTTGTTGAAGGCGACGAGGCAGGGATAAAGTCGGTCACAATACAGGTGGAGGGCGATTTCGCATATGGCTACCTGAAAAGTGAGAACGGTGTGCACCGCTTGGTGCGTGTCTCTCCTTTCAATGCCCAGGGCAAGCGTATGACTTCTTTCGCGTCGGTGTTTGTCACACCGCTTGTCGATGACTCTATCGAGGTGCAGATTAACCCTGCCGATATTTCGTGGGACACGTTCCGTAGCGGCGGCGCGGGCGGTCAGAACGTCAACAAAGTGGAGACCGGCGTGCGTTTGCGCTATAATTATAAAGATCCGGATACAGGCGAGGTTCGTGAAATACTGATTGAAAATACAGAAACTCGCTCGCAACTCGACAATCGCGAGAATGCGCTCCGGTTGCTTCGCTCGCAATTGTATGATATGGAGCTGCAGCGGCGTATGGCGGAACAGGCGAAAATCGAGGCCGGGAAGAAAAAGATAGAGTGGGGGTCGCAGATACGCAGCTATGTGTTCGACGATCGCCGTGTCAAGGACCATCGTACCGGTTATCAGACTTCGGATGTCAACGGAGTGATGGACGGCGACATAGACGGATTCATAAAGGCTTATTTGATGGAGTTTGCACAAAATGCCTGAATCTGGTGCGGAAAAAACAATTATTAATCTGCTGTCGCCCACTGTGTTGCTTTTTTGCCGACTAAAAAAGGCGTGAAAAAGCTTGTCGATTAAGAAAAAGTGTGTACCTTTGCAGCCGGGTAAGTCCTATACGGCCAGCTCCTTGTGAACTCCCCCAGGTCTTGACCGAAGCAAGGGTAGCAGGTTGTAGCGGCGCGATATAGATCGCTTGCCCTCTTTAATGCCTCTTTAGCTCAGTTGGCCAGAGCACGTGATTTGTAATCTCGGGGTCGTTGGTTCGAATCCGACAAGAGGCTCGAAAAGCGGATGCATCACACGATGTTTCCGCTTTTTTGATATGTGGAAATGAAAGAAATGCTATTTCTCACCGATATAGATTGTGCAGGTGCCGAATGTCAGCGGGTAGCAGCGGCAATTACGGAATCCTGCATTTTCCATAATGGCAAGCATCTCTTTCCCTTGCGGCACTGCGGCAATGCTTTCAGGAAGGTAGGAATAAGCGCGGGTGTCTTTTGAAACCAATCTTCCTGCAAGAGGGATTATGTGGTTGGCATAGATGTTGTATAGAGTGCGGATTATCGGGTTTTGTGGGGTTGACAGCTCAATAACGCATACCACTCCTTCTTTGGTGAGAACACGCAGCATTTCCTTATATCCTTTGTCCAAGTGTTCGAAATTGCGTACGCCATACGCTACGGTGACTGCATCGAATGTGCCGTCGGCATATTTCAAGTTGAGGCAGTCGCCTTTTTCAAATGTTATTTTTCCGATGATTCCTGCTTTTTTTGCTTTTTCTCTTGCTATCGACAGCATCCCTTCCGACAGGTCGATTCCATTGATTCTTTCCGGTGAGAGTTTTCTATTGAGCAGCAATGCAAGGTCTCCAGTACCTGTTGCCACATCAAGGATGGAATGTATGCGGTAGCGGCGCAGTTTTTTCACGGCTATGGCTCGCCAAATCTTGTCGATTCCGAATGTCATGGCCCTGTTCATAAAGTCATAGGCAGGAGCTATGGAGTCGAACATTTCACGCACCTGTTCTGTTTTGCTTTCGTCTGTCCCGTAAGGGGTTATTTTTTCTGCCTTGTAGTCCATTATATGAAATTGATATATTAATGAAAAAGTGTGTCAAGATTCAACTGCCGCATACCTACGGTGTTGCATATCGACACACCTTTTTATTATATTGTAAGAACAGTACGTTTACCGTTTCAGTGATTCGAGGCAGGCATTTACGTTGCGCTCGATGCGTGCGGCTATGTCACCGTCTTCTTTCTTCTCGAATTTGTGTCCGGTGATGTGTTCGTAGAGCTCAATGTAGCGGTTGGATACTGATTCGCAGTATTCATCAGTCATTTCCGGTACTACTTGCTCCGGTTTTCCCATAAAATTGTGTTCGATGAGCCATTGGCGCACGAATTCTTTCGACAGTTGGCGTTGTGGTTCGCCTTTTTCGAAGCGTTCCTGATAGCCATCGGCATAGAAATAGCGTGAAGAATCGGGGGTGTGGATTTCGTCGATGAGATATACTTTACCATCGCGTTTGCCGAATTCATATTTTGTGTCAACAAGAATCAATCCTTTTTCGGCGGCCATTTTTGTCCCTCTTTCAAATAGTGCGCGAGTATAGCGTTCCATAGTTTCGTAGTCTTCTTTAGAGACTATGCCTTGTGCGATTATTTCCTCTTTGGAGATGTTTTCATCATGCCCGGCTTCAGCTTTTGTTGTCGGGGTGATTATCGGCTCTGGGAATTTTTGGTTCTCTTTCATTCCGTCGGGCAGACGCACGCCACAAAGCTCACGGCATCCTGCTGCATATTCTCGCCATGCGCTGCCTGTGAGATAGCCGCGGATAATCATTTCCACGCGGAAGCCTTCGCATTTCAAGCCTACAGTCACCATCGGGTCGGGTGTGGCGAGTTTCCAGTTCGGAACGATGTCGGCTGTTGCATCGAGGAATGTGGCTGCAATCTGGTTCAGCACTTGCCCTTTGAACGGGATGCCTTTTGGTAGGATTACATCGAATGCCGATATTCTGTCGGTAGCGACCATTACCATTAGGTCGTCGTTGATGTCATACACGTCGCGTACTTTTCCGTGATATACGCTTTTCTGTCCCTGAAAATGGAAATCTGTCTTAACTAAAGTTGCCATAATCGTATTATGTTTTTGGTTTATTTGTCTTCTTCTTTTTTCTGTGCTTTTAACAGCCGTATTTCTTCATCGTGCTTTTCATAAGCCTCGACTATGCGCTGCACAAGCTGATGGCGTACTATGTCCTTTTTCTCGAATTGCACTTTCGCGATGCCTGGCACTCCTTGCAGCACTTTCAGCGCCTGAACCAATCCTGATGTTTGGGAATGTGGCAAATCTATCTGTGTGATATCGCCTGTCACGACCATTTTTGCATTCATGCCCAGACGTGTCAGGAACATCTTTATTTGATGTGTGGTTGTGTTCTGGGCTTCGTCAAGTATTATTACGGCATCGCTCAGTGTCCGTCCACGCATGAAAGCCAACGGAGCGATTTGTATTACGTTGGTTTCCAGATATTCTTTAAGCTTGTTGCTTGGAATCATATCTTCTAATGCATCGTATAGCGGTTGTAGATATGGATCGATTTTGTCCTTCATGTCGCCGGGAAGGAATCCGAGTTTCTCGCCGGCTTCTACGGCTGGGCGTGAAAGAATCAGTTTGCGTATTTCTCTGTTCTTCAATGCTTTTACGGCGAGCGCTATTGCCACGTATGTCTTACCTGTTCCAGCCGGTCCAAGCGCAAATGTGAGATCGTTTTCGTGAAATGCCTTGACAAGCTTTTGCTGGTTGGCTGAGCGTGCTTGTATTGGTTTGCCGTTTATGCCGTAGATGATTACATCGTCGATTTTCAGTTCTTTCGGCGGGTTGCCTTTCACTATGTCGAGTATGACTTCTTCGCCAAGACTGTTGTATTTCACGCAGTAATCCTCTAATTCCTTGATTTTTTTCTCGAATTCCGCTGTCTCGTCTTCATCGCCGAGAGCCTTGATAAGGGTGCCGCGTGCCACTATCCGCAATTTAGGAAACAGATTGCGGATAAGTTGCATATTAGTGTTGTTGACGCCGTAGAATATTACTGGATCGACGTTGTCGATTATAACTAACCGTTCTACCATACATGAATTTATGATGCTGCAAAATTACGAAATATCCCTGAACAGTCATTGCATTTTTTTCTGTAATATTATAATTGTCATTTCTATGATTGTTGCTTGGATGGTGTGATGAAGCTGCACTTTATTTTTTTTATGCCTGTGGGAAGACTATCTTTTAAAATAGTATTATCTTTGTATTGCTAAGTTTTTTAAGTTATGGATTTGACTGTATTGAAGGAATTATATAATCGTGTTGTAGGCGTTGAGCCTGAATCGGTGACAGAGATGCCGTCCTCTGGATCTAACCGTCGTTATTTCCGCCTTGCGGGTGAACGGACTCTTATCGGTGTGGTAGGGACATGCAAGGAGGAGAATGAGGCGTTTCTTTATATGGATAAGCATTTCAGGGCAAAAGGATTGCCTGTCCCGGAAGTATATGCTTGTTCTGACGACAGGATGTCGTATGTGCAGGAAGATTTAGGCGACACTTTGCTGTTTAATGCCATTGAAAAAGGCAGAAAAACGAGTGTGTTCAGCGATGAGGAAAAGCGGTTGCTTGCTAAAACAATACGCTTGCTGCCCGACATACAGTTTGCCGGTGCCGATGGTATGGATTTCAGCTACTGTTATCCGGCGTCGGAATTCGACAGCCGCTCGATAATGTGGGATTTGAATTATTTCAAATATTGTTTCTTGAAAGCTACAGGACTGGAATTTTTGGAAGATAAATTGGAGGATGATTTCCAGAAGATGGCCGATGTGCTGTTGCGGAGCTCATCAGCCACTTTTATGTATCGGGATTTTCAGTCGCGCAATGTGATGATAAAGGATGGGCAACCGTGGTTTATCGATTTTCAAGGAGGAAGGAAAGGTCCTTTCTATTATGATGTGGCTTCTTTTCTCTGGCAGGCAAAGGCGAACCTTCCTGATAGCTTGCGTAAGGAGCTTGTAAAGGAATATATTGCGGCATTGCGGAAGTACCAGCCGGTAGATGAGGCATATTTTTATGCGCAGTTGCGTCATTTCGTGCTGTTCCGGACATTACAGGTGCTTGGCGCATACGGTTTTCGCGGATATTTTGAGAAAAAGCCACATTTCATACAGAGCGTGCCTTTTGCAATCGAGAATCTCCGTAATTTGCTGAAAGAGCCTTATCCGGAATACCCTTATCTTAGCAAGGTGCTTAAGGATTTGGTTAATATGAAGCAGTTCTCTGACGACTTGCAGAAGCGTATGCTGACTGTCAGAGTGATGAGTTTTGCTTATAAGAAAGGCATTCCCAACGATGCTACCGGCAATGGCGGTGGTTTCGTTTTCGATTGCCGGGCTGTGAACAATCCAGGCAAATATGAGCGTTACAAGCCGTTTACAGGGCTGGACGAGCCTGTTGTCAAATTTCTGGAGGAAGACGGTGAAATAATCGAATTCTTGAAGCATGTCTATGCGCTGGTCGATGCGTCGGTTAAACGCTATGTAGAGAGGGGATTCACTAATTTGATGGTTTGTTTTGGATGCACAGGCGGGCAGCATCGTTCAGTGTATTGTGCGCAGCATCTTGCCGAGCATATCAACGAGCAATTTAACGTGAAAGTGGAGCTTGTCCATCGTGAGCAGAATATAGAACAGACGTTTAACGTAAGGTCTTGACGGATGAAGGCAATGGTTTTTGCGGCGGGACTTGGTACGCGTTTGCGTCCGTTGACCGATAATATGCCTAAGGCGTTGGTGCCGGTCGGAGGAGTGCCGATGTTGCAGCACGTGATTTTAAACTTGAAACGTTATGGCTTTGAAGATATAATAGTGAATATTCATCATTTCGGGCAGCAGGTTATGGATTTCCTGGCTGAGAACGGTAATTTCGGTATCAGTATCCATATAAGTGATGAACGGGGTGAGCTGCTTGAAACTGGCGGGGGCATATTGAAAGCCCGTGAGTTTTTTGACGATGGGGAGCCTTTTCTTGTCCATAATGCAGATGTGCTTACTGATTTGGACTTGTCGGAATTTTATAAATATCACTTACATAATAGTGCGGATGCAACTTTGTTGACGGCAGAGCGTGTGACTTCACGCTATTTGCTCCTTGATAATTTTAACCGTCTTAATGGTTGGATAAATGTTAAGACCGGAGAGGTGAAGCCGGCTGGTTTTAAATATGAAAAAGGAATATATAAGGAACTGGCTTTTGGGGGAATCCACGTGATTTCTCCGTCTGTATTTCCATATTTGCAAGATTATTCGCAAGAGCATAAATTCTCGATTATGCCGTTCTATTTGGATAATTGCAGAAAATTGAAGATAATGGGCTATGCTCCTAAGGATTACGCGTGGTTCGATATAGGTAAGCCTGAAACACTTGCCTTGGCGGAAAAATGGATTGACAATCAGCCTTGATATTTCTGTATCAGAGCATAGACGTCGGCTTCTGTCTTATTGAATGGTCCTGAATGCTCCAATTTCAGAGTTGACATGGCGGCTGCAAACTGTCCGGATTCGTAAATCCCTTCTCCGGAAGCTCTTTTGTATAGATATCCTGTAGAATAGGTGTCTCCACAACCGGTGGCATCGATTACCGCTTTTGGTGGGAATGCCTTAATGTTATAGAATTTGTCGTTGTCGAATATTACGGAGCCATAGCTTCCAAGAGTGATGCATACTTCTTTAACGCCCCATTTAGCAAGCTGTACGGCTGCTTTTTCACATTCTGTATGACCTGTGAGTGCTTCTATTTCAAATTCATTGACTTTCAGTATGTCAACATATCTTAGAAAGTCTTGCTTGTTTTTCCAGTCGATTGCATATACCTTGTCGCCCCTTACTTCGCGCAAATATCCTTGAGCATCGACCGACAGTGTGCCTTTTGATGACAGCATCTCGAATACTTCAATGGAAAAATCGTCTGCAAGCAGACTGCCCAAATGGTAAATGTCGGATTCTATGTTTTCAAGAGATTTTACAGTGAATGGATCAGCTTTTGCCAATACTCTTTGTTTTCGGTTGTTTTGGTTTGTTCCGTAGGTGTTTTCGAAAAAGACAGTGTGCCGGCTTGGCAGAACGGTTACTTTTGCGCCCCTTGCTCTGATGTCGTCAACCGATTTCATCTCTGTTTCGGCAATCGATGTCACTAACTCGAAATTGGCGTCAGGGTTGAGACTGCATAATCCGTGTGCGAAATAGAATGCAGTGCCTCCTGGCATATATACTTCCCTTTCGGGTGTGATTATTTTATCTAATGTGATATGTCCGATGCAACAGAGTTTCTTCATATGTGAGTTTTTTAAAATCGCAAAGATACTACATATGAGTCGTAAAGTCTTTAATATTTTGAAAAATTATTGTTTGTGTATTTTAATATGTCGGAATCAGTTACTTGTAAGATTCTGAGTGTTGCGTATGAATGTTGATTCGGATTGATGTTGAGATATGTTTGTGATTTTTTGAATTAATGGACGGTAGTGGGTTTTAACGCAAAAAAGTAGTAATTTTGCAGTCGGAATAAAATCGGGATGGCATTTATCGATTTGTTGATATTGGCTTTGATTGTAGTCGGCGGATTAAGAGGCTTTTTCCGCGGATTGGCCGGAAGCATCGGCGGCGTGGCTGGATTGCTTGTGGGCATAGTCGCCTGTCGTCTGTTCGGCAGCACGGTGGCTTCGGCTCTTGCCGCGACGTTTCCTGAGACGGAGTATTATGTGACTACAATCTCGGCATATATAATCGTGTTCCTGATTTTCTATTTCGGAATAAAGCTGATAGCGATGCTCTTGAAAGAAACTTTGCGTGCCCTCAATCTCGGCGGTTTCGACCGTGCCGGAGGCGCATTGTTCGGGGCATTGAAATATCTGCTGATGCTCAGCCTTGTGCTTAACGCGCTGTATGCGATTGAGCCTGACGCTTCGCTTTTCCATTCGTCCGGACTTATGGAAGGGCGTGTTTTCGCTTTGGTGATGCGTATGGCTCCGTGGGCGTGGGGTGTTGACATTTTTCCGAATACGATAGGTTAGACAGAACAATTGGCGTTTGGAAAGCGTTATCTTTCCGGCGATTGGTATGATATATGGAAGAACGTAAGAGTGAAAATAATAAGAAGAAAGAAACGGACGAGGACATCATAAAGGATGCCACGGGTGGTGAGTATAAATATGGGTTTGTCACCGATATCGACACACATATAATTCCTGTGGGATTAAATGAGGATGTTGTGCGCTATATCTCGCAGACAAAGGGTGAGCCTGAATGGTTGCTCGAATTCCGGCTGAAGGCCTATCGCCACTGGCTTACGTTGGATATGCCGCGGTGGGCGCATCTCGACATCCCGGAAATAGATTTCCAGTCGATAAGCTATTATGCCGCTCCTAAGACCAAGGCTGCGCCGGGCAGTATGGATGAAGTGGATCCGGAGTTGAGGCGCACATTCGACAAGCTCGGCATTCCGCTGGAAGAGCAGATGAGGCTGTCGGGAGTGGCAGTCGATGCGGTGATGGACAGTGTCTCGGTGAAGACCACATATCGCGACAAACTCGCAGAGTTGGGCGTGATATTCTGTTCCATATCAGAAGCTGTGAAGGATTATCCAGATTTAGTGCGCAAGTATCTCGGTTCGGTGGTTTCCTACCGTGATAACTTCTTTGCTGCATTGAATTCGGCCGTTTTTTCCGACGGTTCGTTCGTTTATATCCCGAAAGGGGTCCGTTGTCCGATGGAATTGTCAACTTATTTCCGCATCAACGCTGCCAATACCGGGCAGTTTGAGCGCACTTTGATAGTGGCTGACGACGATGCTTACGTGTCGTATCTCGAAGGATGCACCGCTCCGATGCGCGACGAGAACCAGTTGCATGCGGCGATAGTGGAAATCGTGGTGGAGGACAGGGCGGAAGTGAAATACTCCACCGTGCAGAACTGGTATCCGGGTGACAAGGACGGTAACGGCGGCATATACAATTTCGTCACGAAACGCGGTTTGTGCCGCGGCGATTTCTCGAAACTTTCGTGGACGCAGGTGGAGACAGGCTCGGCAATCACGTGGAAATATCCGAGTT
This sequence comes from Candidatus Limisoma faecipullorum, assembly GCA_017694955.1. Taxonomy (GTDB): domain Bacteria; phylum Bacteroidota; class Bacteroidia; order Bacteroidales; family Muribaculaceae; genus Limisoma; species Limisoma faecipullorum. The sequence continues at coordinate 4,464 of JADIMC010000030.1, read as the reverse complement.
GCGTGTTGCAGGGCGACAATTCAATAGGTGAGTTCTATTCGGTGGCTGTAACAAACAACCACCAGCAGGCCGACACAGGCACAAAGATGATACACATAGGCAAGAACTCGCGCAGCACGATTGTGTCGAAAGGAATATCCGCAGGTTTCAGCCAGAACAGCTACCGCGGGGCTGTGAAAATCGCGAAGAACGCCTCAGGATGCCGCAACTACACTCAGTGCGACAGCCTGCTGCTGAGCGACACTTGCGGCGCGCACACTTTCCCTTACATCGACGTGCAGAACGAATCGTCGGTTGTGGAGCATGAGGCCACTACCTCGAAAATCAACGAGGACCAATTGTTCTATTGCAATCAGCGCGGCATACCTACGGAAGATGCCGTGGGGCTGATAGTCAATGGCTACGCTAAGGAAGTGATGAGTAAATTGCCGATGGAGTTTGCAGTGGAGGCACAGAAGTTGCTGCAAATCTCGCTCGAAGGCTCGGTCGGATAAATATATTAACAGGAAAAATCTACTATAATGCTTGATATAAAGAATTTGCATGCCGGGATTGAAGGCAAGGAGATATTGAAGGGCATCAACCTGACGGTGCGTCCGGGTGAGGTGCACGCCATAATGGGACCTAACGGCTCTGGTAAAAGTACGTTGTCGGCTGTACTGACAGGTCATCCTGCATATAAGGTGACGGAAGGCGAAGTGACTTTCTATGGTAAAAACCTGCTTGAGATGTCGCCAGAGGACCGTTCGCACGAAGGAATTTTCCTCAGTTTCCAATATCCGGTGGAGATTCCGGGTGTGTCGATGGTCAACTTTATGCGCGCGGCTTTGAACGCAAAGCGTAAATACTACAATCAGGAGCCGCTTTCGGCGAGCGATTTCCTGAAGCTGATGCGGGAGAAGCGGGCGATAGTGCAGTTAGATAATAAACTGGCTTCGCGCTCGGTCAACGAGGGCTTCTCCGGCGGAGAGAAGAAGCGTAACGAGATTTTCCAAATGGCTGTGCTTGAGCCGCGGTTGAGTATTCTCGATGAGACCGACAGCGGTCTGGACATCGACGCGTTGCGCATAGTGGCTGAAGGTGTGAACAAGTTGAAAACCGACAATAATGCAACAATAGTCATTACTCATTATCAAAGGCTGCTTGACTATATTAAACCGGATGTGGTGCACGTGCTTTATAAAGGGCGTATCGTCAAGACTGCCGGTCCGGAACTCGCTCTTGAGCTTGAGGAACGCGGTTACGACTGGATAAAGGAAGAGGTTGACAACGCTAAATAGAAATTATATGTCAGCTATTGACCAATATATCGAACTTTATAAGGAAAACGAGCAGGCTGTGTGCCGTAACTCGGCCGGTGCGCTCAACGAGGCGCGCCGTGAGGCTTTTGCTTCGCTTGCCGGTGCTTCTATGCCCCGGAAAGGCGATGAGGATTATGAAGTTACGAGCCTTGAGGATGTTTTCGCTCCCGACTACGGGGTGAATGTCAACAGGGTGGAGCTTGGCGCGAATCCTGCCGAGGCTTTCCGTTGCGACGTGCCGAATATGAGTACTTGTATGTATTTCCTTTTCAACGACGCTTTCCATCCGGGTAAGAATGCTGCAAATTCTCTTCCTGAAGGTGTGGTTGTAAAGTCACTGAAGGATGCCGCTGTGGAAAACGCCGCATTGGTGGAGAAATACTATAACAAGGCTGCCGATGGCAAGTGTGCGCAGACCTCTCTTAACACGCTGCTTACGCAGGACGGCATTTTCTTGTATGTGCCGAAAGGTGTTGTGGTAGAGAAACCTATACAGCTTGTAAACATATTGAACAGCGGTGCTCCGCTTATGGCAAATAGGCGTATGCTCATCGTGTTGGAAGAAGGTGCGCAAGCCCGTATGCTTGTGTGCGACCATACACAGAATTGCGAGGTGAGTTACCTTGATTCGCAGGTAGTGGAGATTTTTGCCGGGGAGCGTGCCGTTTTTGATTATTATGACATTGAGGATTCCTCGACGGGAACCAACCGTGTGGCGTCGTTCTATGTGCGTCAGGCAGCCGGTTCAAATCTGATGATTGACGGCATCACACTGATGAACGGATTCACACGCAACAATTATACGGTGGAGATGGAAGGCGAGGGTGCTGAATTGCACCTTTACGGTATGGCGATGGCTAACGGAAACCGCCACATCGACAACCATACGGTTGTCCGTCATACGGCGAAAGGCGGTCACACTGACGAACTGTTCAAATATGTGCTCGATGACAATGCCGTAGGGGCGTTTTCCGGTTTGGTGCAGGTATGCCCGGGAGCGGAAAAGACGGAGGCTTATCAGAGCAATAAGAACATATGTGCTTCCGACGGAGCCCGGATGTATTCGAAACCGCAATTGCTGATTGACTGCGACGATGTGAAATGCAGTCACGGTTCATCTACCGGTCAGCTCGACCAGCAGGCGTTGTTCTATATGCGCCAGCGCGGTATCCCTGAACACGAAGCCAGATTGATGCTTATGCAGGCTTTTATGCACGACGTGATAGCCGGTGTGCGTATGGAGGCTTTGAAAGACCGTTTGCGCCATCTCGTCGAAAACCGTTTTCTGGGGAATAATTCGTCTTGCCGCGCGTGTCCATCAACGTGCCATAAATCAGGAGGGAAAGATGCTTGATATAGATAATATACGTTCTGAATATCCTATACTGAAACGCGAGATTTTCGGTAAGCCGTTGGTTTATCTCGATTCGGCTGCCACTTCGCAGACACCGCGTTGTGTGGTTGATAAAATCGTGGAGATGTACACCACGATGAAGGCCAATGTGCACCGTGGGGTGCATGAATTGTCGCAGGAGGCTACTGAAATGCAGGAACGTGCACGTGAAAAAGTACGTGCTTACATCAATGCCGCATCCACTGAAGAGATTATCTTTACCCGTGGCACTACCGAGGCAATCAACCTTGTTGCGTCGTCGTATGGCGACAGTTTTTGTAACGGAGACGAGATTATTCTTACGGTGATGGAGCATCATTCCGACATTGTGCCGTGGCAACTGTTGCAGCAGCACAAGCGCATCCGTCTGCGTGTCGTGCCGATTGACGAGAAAGGGGAGTTGCGTCAGGATATGTACGAGGAGATGTTCACGGAGAATACCCGGATGGTGGCAATTTGCCACGTGTCGAATGTGCTCGGTACGGTGAATCCGGTCAAGGATATGATTGAGGTGGCTCATCGTCACGGTGTGCCGGTACTTATCGACGGAGCACAGTCTATGCCGCATATGAAGGTTGACGTGCAGGAGCTTGACGCAGATTTTTTCGCTTTCTCGGCGCATAAGATGTACGGTCCTACCGGTGTCGGGGTGCTTTACGGCAAAAAACGGTTGCTTGAGACAATGCCGCCGTATCAGGGTGGCGGAGAGATGATAGGCAATGTCTCGTTCGAAAAGACAACCTTCTCGGGTTTGCCATATAAATTTGAAGCTGGTACTCCTGATTTTGTAGGGATAGCTGCATTTGCCGAGGCTTTGGACTATATTGAGAGAATCGGGATTGGACGGATAGAGGAACACGAACACAATCTGTTGCTGCGTGCCACTGCCGGGCTTCAATCAATACCGGGAATGCGCATATTCGGGAATGCTCAGAATAAAAGCGGGGTGATTTCTTTTCTTGTTGGCAATATCCATCATTACGATATGGGTATGTTGCTCGACAAGATGGGAGTAGCTGTAAGGACAGGGCATCATTGTGCCGAGCCGCTTATGTCGGCTTTAGGTATAGAAGGCACTGTGCGCGCTTCTTTCGGTGTGTATAACACGGAAGAGGAAATCGACACATTTGTTGCGGCGGTTGAGCGTGCCGCACAGATGCTTGGATAATATATATGAGAAATATGTGCTTAATGGTTGTCGCGCAAAAGCGTGGCAGCCATTTGCCATACTATGACGCCTGTTATTGCCATTGCCACTAATCCGGTGACCGCCGTTTGCGAAAGCGTGTGCGTGGTGACGGCATTCATAAAGTCGTTGACGATGTCGCCTTTTACTATCGTAATGCTCCAGAAACCGATGCATATTATTAATGCCACGCAGTAAAAGCACCACATTACCCAATCGTGGCTCTTGCTTTTTTTATCGGGCAGGCGGTTCATCACTTTCCGTGTGAACCATCCGTTCTCCGGAGCTTCTTCCTGTATGTCTTTGAGAAGCTTGCGGAGCTTGATGTCGGTGTCGTATTCTTTCTTATTCATACGTTCTGTTTATTTGAGAAATTTAACCAGTTTTGCCTTGGCTCTTGATATGTGCGACTTCACTGTACCCTCGGGCATGCCTGTGATTGCCGCCACGTCTTTTATCGGCTTGTCTTCCATATAGTATAACACAACTACCGTGCGTTCTTGTTCATTCAGATGCTTCAGAGCCTCTGCAAGGTCGATTTTTGCGTCGCTTCCTCCGGCATAAGTTTCCGGCTGTTCGGGTAG
>JADIMC010000029.1 GCA_017694955.1 Candidatus Limisoma faecipullorum | reverse complement strand
ATATATATATATATATATATATATTTGCACCGTTTAAACCTTTTTGATAATTTAAGATGGGGATAAGGGTTATTCGGGCAAATATAGGTTGTATTGCGTTGGCGTGCCTGCTGTCGTTATTCGTGAGTGAGGCAGTGCAGGCTCAAACGATAAGGAAAGATTCTGTAAAGATTTATTTCCGTCAGGGTTACTCTGTTCTTGACAAGTCGATTCGTGATAACGATGCAGCCTTGGACCGCATAGCCGACAGTCTGCGCTATAGCAACACGGATTCGGTTTATCGTTTGGAGAAAGTGCTTGTTGTCGGCGGCGCTTCGCCTGAAGGCACAATCAAACTCAACCACAGACTTTCGAGGAAACGTGCGGATGTGCTGTTCGATTATCTTTCGAGATACGGCACTCTGCCTGACTCTCTTACTACATTCAATTTCTTAGGTCGCGACTGGTACGGGCTGGTGGATTTGGTGGAAGCCGACGATAATGTGCCGTATAAGGAGGAGACATTGGATTTCCTCGGCGACATAACGAGCCGTCTCGAAGGCGGTGAGAAATTATCGGATAATAATGTCGGTCGTCTGTCGAGATTCAAGGGCGGCGCGCCTTATCGGTATATGTATCATAACTTGTTTCCAGAACTTCGCGCCTCGCGTGTGTATCTGTGGTACAGACGTGAATGGAATCCGATAAGCGTGCCGTCAGGAATCTTTGTCAGCGACATGGATTTCGCCAAGCCTCCGCAACTGGTGTTCGAGCCTTTGCACTTCGAGCCGAAACCTGCCGCGCCGAAGCCGTTCTATATGGCAGTCAAGACCAACATGCTCTACGATGCCCTCCTTGTTCCTAACATCGGGGTGGAATTCTATCTCGGGAAGAACTGGAGTATTGCCGGCGACTGGATGTATGCGTGGTGGAAGAAGGACCGGATACAGTGGTACTGGCGTACATACGGCGGCGGATTGACAGTCCGCAAGTGGTTCGGCAAGAAGGCCGACGAGAAGCCGCTTACCGGTCATCACTTAGGCATCTATGGACAGGCGCTAACCTACGACATAGAGATGGGCAACCGCGGTTATATCGGCGGTGTGCCGGGCGGCGACCTCTTCGACAAAGCCAATTTCACGGCAGGCGTCGAATACGGATACTCATTGCCGATACGGAGCCGTCTGAATATCGACTTCACGTTGGGAATAGGCTATTTCGGAGGCAAGTACTACAAGTACATACCTATCGACAATTGCTATGTGTGGCAGGAAACGAGGATGCGCAACTATTTCGGGCCTACAAGGCTTGAGGTGTCGCTCGTGTGGCTGATAGGCCGCGGTAATTATAACAAAGATAAAAAGGGCAGGAGATGATGAGACGGTTATTTTATCTTTTGACGGCGTTGTTGGTGTTCACATCCTGTGAGCATAAGGAACTGTGCTATTATCATCCGCATGCGGCGAAGGTCAGGGTCGAATTCGATTGGCGGGATGCCCCGCAGGCCGATCCCGCAGGAATGTGCGTTTATTTCTATCCTATCGAGGGTGGCGGAGGCTACCGTTTCGATTTCAGCAACGCTATTGGAGGCGAGGTTGACCTGAGGGTTGGCAAGTATTTGGTATTGTGCTATAATAATGATACGGAAGCTGTCGAGTTCTATAATACCGATGACTTCTGGACGCATGGGATTTATACGCGCGAGGGCAGCGTGCTCGAACCTATTTATGGCAACGGAGCCAACTATGCGCCGCGGTCGCGCGGAACGGAGGACGAACGCGTGGTGATATGTCCCGATATGATATGGGGCTGTACCGCCACCGAGGTGGAGATAACTGACAGCGGCATCAGCTATGTACTGGCACCCTATGAGGATGGCATGGAGCCTGTCCCGGTGGAGAGCGAGGAATATGTTATAAAGTTGTACCCCCACGAGTTGGTTTGTACATACACTTACGAGGTGCGCAATGTGAAGAATCTCAAGCATATGACGCAGATGAGCGGCACGATTTCGGGTATGGCCGGCAGGATGACACTGTCGTCGGAAGAGCTTGACGACGAATGCGTCACATTGCCATTCGGCGCGCAATCCGACGGCAAATCGACGGTTACCGGTATGTTCTACACATTCGGTCACAACACGGCTAATCCCGACCCGCACAAGATGGTGTTCTATGTCGTGATGGACGACGGCGCAAAGTACTGCTATAAGGACAGCGAGAATCTCGACGTCACCATGCAGGTGCACAACGCTCCCGACTACCGGCATGTGCATCTGATAATCGACGGTCTCGACCTTCCGCAGCCTATCGAGAACGGCAGCGGTTTCGACCCGTCGGTCGATGACTGGGAAGTGGTTGAAGAGGAAATAAAACTATAATACTGAATTATTTAACCTATTATTAATTATTAAAGAGAAATGAAGAAAATTATTTCAGGAATCGCGGTACTTATGCTTTTGGTATCGTGTTCGAAAGAAGAAGTGATCGATGTGAATCACGATGGAGATGAAATCACATTCGATGTGGTTACAAACAGCGCGACCCGTGCCGCTGACGTATATTGCAACAACAATATGCCGAAGGAATTCTATGTTTCTGCAATCAGCGACGGTATGTCGTATATCGACGAGGATCATATTGCGAATGAGAACGGTTCATGGGTAAACAAGAGCGGTGTGCGCTATTGGCCAGAAACTGCAGTTGACTTCTACGCTTACTACAATGACAACAACTCTTATTCTTGGAGCGTGGAGAATCAGAAAGCTGTGGCAAAGTTCGTGGATTTCACGGTCAATGACAATGTAGCAGATCAGCAGGACCTTATCTATGCTGTAAAGACCAGTCAGTCGAAACCGGGAGAAAACGATGCCAACACACCTGTAGCGCTCAATTTCCGCCACGCGTTGTCGCAGATCGTGTTCCAGGCAAAGAACACCAACGCCAACCTGTATGTGGAGATTTCCGGCGTTGACGTCGTGAATGTAGGCAACACCAACACATTCACTTTCCCGTCGGTAGATACTGACAACAATATCGTGGACCATACGGGCGCAACTGCTGATTATGCAGGTGTCGATGGCTGGGGCACTTGGGCTGAATTGACGAGCGGCACTGCCTCCTATGCAGTAGCATTTGATGCGGTAGCTGTGAAGGGCGACAACACCGTCGTTGCTCTGACCACAACCGACGATTCAGAGAAACCTGGTGAATATAACGCCAATACAATGCTCCTTCTTCCGCAGACCACGACTGCATGGGATGCAGAATCAAAGCTTGGAGATACCACAGGCTCTTATTTCCTTGTTAACTGTATCATAAAGAACGTGAAGGACGGTTCCGGAGTTGCTGGTGACGAAGATGTATATCTCTGGGGTGCTGCCAATGCTCCTAAGAAACTTGCCATTCCTGTAGCATTCAACTGGGAGCAGGGCAAGAAGTATATCTATACATTGGTGTTCGGCGAAGGCAATGGCGGATATGAGCCAGACCCGGAAGATCCTACACCGGATCCGGTGCTTGTGCCTATCACATTCACAGTCACTGTTGACGATTTTGTAACTCCTCCTGCTACTGAGGTAGAGTCAGACAAGTAATAAGATTCAGGGAAAGTTGTGTTAAGACAGAGTTTATTGGTATGAATGCAGGCTGGGCGGGGTTGAATGTTCCCTTCCCAGTCACTAAAAGAGAGTAGAATTTAACGGATTAATCGTTATGATGAAGAATAGACTGTTCCGGAATACATGCATGCTTGCCGCATTGTCGGTAGCAGCGGCATCATGCGCTGACGATGAGTTTGCAAAGGGCGGAAAACTGAGCGACGGCGCAATAGGGTTCGGCACTTCCGCCGTGACAGCCGGCGACGGCTCGCCCCTCAGCCGGGCAGTACATTATGGCGACACGCCGTTGGTGCTTCTCGACAAGAGCGGAAACGACACTCTTTATCTCCACACCTCGACAGAACGAAATCTATCGACGGTGACAGGAGAAAAGCAGGCAACGCGCGGCGTGCCTGTCAACGGTGATAATTTCAGCGAGGTGTGCAAGAGCTTCGGAGTCACAGCATTGACCCCTGACGGGCAAACCCTTATGGATGATGAGGAAATCGGCGACTATTCCGGCGGCGTATGGCTGCCTGAGGAGACTCGCTATTGGCCGTCGGAGGAAATGGAAATCGATTTCTATGCATATGCACCTTATTATTATAACGATAAGAAAATGTTTGGTGAGGGCGGCGCGACAAAAGTGAATATCTCTGACCGGTCAATAGAGTTTTCCTACATTGTCCCTTTAAGCATTGACCGCACTGATGACGCGTCGGCCCAGCCGGACATTATGTTCTGCCACAAGGCATGCAGCAAGAACGGTGTTAACCCGGAAACTGGCGCGGTGCCTCTTCATTTCCAGCACGCCCTTGCCGGCGTGAGATTCGTGGCGGGCGACATCTCGAAATGCACGGTCAAGACCATCACGATAGAGAATGTGTATGGCGAAGGCTCGTGCGTGTATGCTTTCGATGATGGTGACGGTACTTTCACGTGGAAGACATCCGGCGATGCAACCAGCTTCTGCCAGACATTCAACGTTGACGTTGAGGACAGGCAGACCGGCGAGCAGCAGATAACAGACAAGAATCCGGTGACGACGTTCATGATGATACCTCAGGATTTGGAGAATGCCGGAATCAAGGTGGAATTGCAGATGCCCGACGGCACGACGGAAACGCTGACCGGCTCGCTGAATGGACAGAACTGGGAAGCCGGCAACATATATACGTATAAGATTTCGACGGAGTCGATCAACTGGGAGTATTTCTTCGAGGTCAGAGCCTCCGGCACATCAAACCCGGCGACGATTACAATGCCTCTTGGCGGCACGACGGGCAAGTATGAGGTGATAAGCTACCGGCGCCGTGTGCAGACGAACGAGATACAGCCGTTGAAATGGTCGGCGGCAGAAAACAGCGCCAAGGAGACGAATATGGAGAGCGGTGCGGTAAGCGATATCAATTTTGATGATGTGGTGACCGATTTCACTTCCTCAGGCGACGGCGGTAAGGATGCCTCCTCGTACAACATCGTGATTGACAGGGCGAGGATGCACACCAACTATGACGGTGACGAAATTCTTCAGAATGCGGCATTGGTAGGCTCGTCGGAAAATCCGTACGACCTTTCGCTGGCTAACGGATACAGCGGCAGCCGCAATACTGCCAACTGCTACATAGTGTCGGCAGCCGGCACTTACAAACTGCCTTTAGTGTATGGCAATGCCATAAAGAATGGCGGAACCAATACATCGGCGTATCAGGGATATGGCTTTAAGGATTATCTTAACAATGACATAACAGGACCATATATCTATAGCAGTTATACGCCTAAAGACTGTATCCTTGTATGGAGCGACGGCTTCTATATGTTTAAGGACGTGAAGCTTTCGGCAGACAAGCAATTCCTTGAGTTTACTCTTGACCAGGAATATATGCAGCAGGCAAACGCCATTGTTGCCGTTCGCGACAATCAGGGAAGAATCATGTGGAGCTGGCATATATGGGTAACGGAGCATAATCTGAATGATTGCATAGGCTTGCAGGACAATACAAGTGGCGCAACAAACGCTTATTGGCTTATGCGATACAATTTGGGATGGGTTGACGGCAAGATGGTATATTATAACCAGCGTGATTTGTCATATACTTTCACTCAGGATGTAAGCGGCAGGACTGCCGTGCTCAATATCAAGCAGGAGGGTGATGCGTTGGACTATAAGGATGTGGGTTCCACATATTACCAGTGGGGACGCAAGGACCCGATTGTGGCATTGAGAAACAGAAACGCGGTAGGTAGCGGTGATTACCGTCCGCACGAGACTGTCGATTCAAAGTATGGCTATAAGTATGTATCAAAGCAGGTTACTTTAGGAGAATCCATTCAGAATCCGAATATATTTTATGTGAGTGCAGGTTCAACACAATGGCTTACGCCATTTAACTACAGGCTATGGGATACTTCCGCGCCGACGTACAATGCCGGAGTGGAGAGGAACAGTTCCGTGAAATCCATATATGACCCTTCGCCATATGGATTCAAGATTCCTCCAGCACGCGCTTTCGGAGTTCTTGTAAACGGATATTCAGCATCTGGTAATTCTGGTGGAACCTTAAACGGATTTATAGAAGCTGCCCCTAATGATTTCAAGTATCACGTTTATTCTCGAAAAAACAGGGGTGGGGAAGAAATAACACTTACAGCGACCGGACAGCGTGTTGATAGATCTTCTCTCGGCGATTTAGGCGGCTTGTGGGCTATGTACGGTGTGTATTATTGGTCGTGTAATGCAAATTCTGCTGGAATAGCTTATTCTATGTGTATTCGTAAGGATAGTGAAACAAATATTTATACTATAGGATTTATGGGCTCACAGACAATGGCACGTCCGGTGAGGTGCATAAAGGAATAGGATAAGGTTGGGAATAATAATAAATAGAGATGTGTCCGCCACGCTTTGCAATATTCAGCAGTCAAAGCGTGGCGGTTTTGTATGTTGGTGCAGTTTCCTGACCGATTAATGTTTATTAGCTATTGTTTTGCTATTTTCAGGTTGATTCTGCGTAAGTTTGCAACAGTATTCACAAATAAAACCTTTTTCAAGTTATGAGATTAAAAAGACTCCTATTATTATCAGTGCTGGCATTGTTTGTCGGCGCTCCGGCATTGACTGCTTCGCCTCTGCGCGAGTTGCGCAGCTTCTGGATAGCTACGGTGTGGGCTTTAGACTGGCCGCAGGATAACCAAGGCACTTCGATGGCTATGGCTGACAAGCAGAAGCAGCAGATGACCGAGCTGCTCGACCGCCTTGCGGAAGCCAACTATAACGCCATCTGGTTTCAGGTGCGCTCGATGTGCGACGCCATGTATGACTCGAAATATGAGCCGTGGTCGTCGAACCTGACTGGCACGCGCGGCGCGACGCCGGCATACGACCCGTTGGAATTCATCGTGGAGGAATGCCACAAGCGCGGGATGGAATGCCATGCGTGGGTTAACCCGATGCGCTTCTCCACCGGTAGTGCCTACAACACGGCAAACGACAAGGCTATGCGCAACGCCGGCTGGCTGATTTCGCACGGTACATACACAATCATGAATCCGGCGTTGCCGGAGGTGAGGCAGAGGATAGTTGACGTGTGCCGCGACATTCTTGAAAATTACGACATCGACGGCATAGTGTTCGACGATTATTTCTATCCTTCAGAAATCCCTACCGACAATTCCGCCGAGGATTACGCGCAATTCGCGGCTTCGGGAGCGTCGAATTTCGGAGACTGGCGCAGGGAGAACGTGAACAAGACGGTGAAAGCCGTGTACGACATGGTGCAGGAGGTGAAGCCTTATGCGAAATTCGGCATCGGTCCGCGCGGAATAGCCGCCACGGATCAGGCAGTTGCCGACAAATACGGCGTGCCACGCTGCACGTCGGGGTATGATTCCCAATATAATGGGATATTCTGCGACCCGCTGGCATGGCTGAGCGCGGGGATCATAGACTACATATCGCCGCAAATCTATTGGGCGCGAGGCTACAGCGCGGGTGACTTCAGCATATTGTGTCCTTGGTGGTATCAGGTGGCTGACAAATTCGGGCGGCATTGCTACGTGTCGCACAGTCTGGAGTATTTCAAGAATGCCGGCCATTCTCCGTCATCGCGTGAAAAGACATTCGCCGGGATGGCGGCACAGGTGCAGATGAACCGTGACGAGTCAAGCGACGCTCCGGGCAGTTGCTTCTATTCGTATTCATGCGTGGACGGCACTAACGAGATGGAAAACGGGGTGGATTTCTTCACTTATATGAAAAACAACAAATTCCAGGACAAGGCTCTGACGCCGTGCATATCGTGGAAAGAAGCTCCGGCACAGGGCAAGGTTACGAATCTGCGCGTGAACAACGGTGTGCTGGAATGGGATGCGGTTGACAACGTGCGCTATGCCGTGTATCTTCTGCCGGAGGGCTCTTCGCACGACGGTCGTCTGCTGAAAGTGGCAAGCAATCTGAAGGCACACCTATATTATAATAGGTACGAGCTGCCAGCCGGCAGTGAGAGATGCGAGGCAGCGGTTGCAATCGTTGACCGCTATGGCAACCAGTATGAGCCGGAATGGATATCATTGAGCAATCCGAGCGGCATAGCGGAGACGACAGACGGAGGTTTCCGGATAACGGTGACCGGTGATGTTGCCGTGTTCTCGTCGGAGGCTGTCGCTGTGGAGGCATACGATGCCGCAGGAAAGAAGCTCGCCGAGTGGGGCGCCTGCAGCCAAGTTGACTTGTCGGGATTCAGCGGAGTGGTGCTCCTGCGTGTGGATACCGGTGACGGTGTGGTCACGCATAAAACCGTGGCGGATTAAGCCAGAATGTCGATTGTGAACGAAAGTAAAAATAAATAGTTAATATTTAAAAACGCTGGAAAACGGTTAAAAAAGGCTTCAGATATACTTTTTATTCCAGAAAAGAGTGTTAGCTTTGTACGAAAACACTCGTGCATAAAGCGTTTCTGCAGGTTTTGCAGAGAGGGGCAAAATGTGTGAATTAACATAAAGCCAATCGGATTTGCGATAACTGGAGCTAAAATGGTGTGTAAGGTGTTAAATTTAAGAGCTTCGTATTAAGAAACGTTAGTACAAGCCTGATTTAGAACGAGAGAAATAAAAACATAAAACAAACAAAAAGTAATTATGAGAAAACAGCTATTGTTACTGTTATTTTCCCTATTTGCGGTAGTGGGTTATGCCCGCACCGTCACGGGCGTGGTTACTTCTGAATCAGACAAGTTGCCCGTAATCGGCGCAACGGTGATGGTTCAGGGTTCAACGAACGGAACGGCAACCGATTTCGACGGAAAATACACAATTAACGCAGGGGACAATGATGTCCTTGTGATTAGTTATGTCGGCATGACTACCGCCAATGTGAAGGTGAACGGTCGCGACGTGATTAATGTGGAGTTGAAAGAAAATTCCCAGGTTCTCGACGAAGTAGTGGTAACCGCTATGGGTCAGACTCAAGAGAAAAAGAAACTGAATTTCGCAGTCCAGTCGCTGGATTCCGAAGA
>JADIMC010000028.1 GCA_017694955.1 Candidatus Limisoma faecipullorum | reverse complement strand
CGATAGAGATTCTGCACGAATTTGTTCACTGTGTTTTCCCTTACCTTTTCTGAATCTGGCAACTCCGACTTGACCATCTCGGCCATAGCGCCGCTCTGCTCGTCAAACTGTCCGAGCATCACAGCTCTCCTGTCCTCAGGCAAACCTGACAGTGAAAGAATAAAAGAATATTTATCATTGTCACAGAACACACCACTGTGATTAACCATTTCCATAAGTTTGCCTTTGGAATTTCTCAGCACGCGAGTCACTACAGAACTGTCCATCACAAATGGGACAAACCAATTGGCAACATCATTAAAAAACGGAAACGACTTCAGCCGTGCAAATGAGCTCAAAAACACATCGCTGCCTTCCATCTGCATCTTATTCAATTCCATCATCTTGGCTGTTATACCCGACTTGTCGAGCATCTCCTGCCAGTCCGGATTGGCGGCGATAGCCTCCGGATCGTCATCCGCGTCAATCCCTTGCAGCTTATTCCGCAACTCAGGCTTTAATTTCATCAACTCCGGCACAAGCTCGGTCTGCACTTTCTTTGTTATGCGCTCGGTAGTACGTGCTCGTATGAACTGCAAAAAAATCAACATTATGTCGGCACATGCCCGCGAATCATCAACAAGTCCCGACATACGCAATTGCAACTCGCGGGAACGACTTATTATCCCGCGGTATTCATACATCACAATCAAGGCACAACACAATGATTTCAATCCTAAATCATTCCTGTCAGCCAAATACAAATCAATCAGCACCAAAAGCAACGGCTCGCTGTAATGCTCCAACAGATTCATCATCACAGCCGATATCACCTGCTGCCTTAACACATCTGGCAAAGCTTGATTGGAAGTGATGGCACGCAACGAATCTACGCCCGGCTGCATCACCGGATATGTCGTCCACACTTTCTTGAAAATAGCACTGGCAACATTTTCTTTTGCCTCCCTCAAAGACGCAAGACGTTCAATGTCACGCTCGCCATCCGGCAATTCAGCATATACCCGCTCCGCATCTAAAGCATCCGAATAACGCTTCACAAGCGATTCGAGCGTCTCAGGACGGACACGTTCAACCCGCAATGTGCTGTAATACAATTTAGGTGAAGTCTTGGCCACAAGCTCATTGACCACAACATCAGCAATTTCCTTTATCTTTACTACGATATCATTATAAATCCTGTCGCGTTCCGGATCCGAAACGCCATCAGCGGCATATTGAAGCATATAACGGTACGACTGCTCCACCACATCGATAGCGTCGATAATGGGACCATTAGCAGCCTCGCGAGCCAACGCGCGCAACCCGTCTATTGCATCCTTGACACGTCTGCCGTCGAGAAGTGATGCTATATTCTTTCTCGAACGCTCTATCGTATTATAATCCATAAGACAATCCTCGTTGAAAATTATGCGAATATAGCAAAACTTTACAAATATTGTGCCATTATTCATACTTCCCTAATGGAAAAATAATTTGCAAAAAGGCGAGGATGTATTAATTTTGCAACGCAAAAAAGAAAAATCATGGTACTACAACGTTGGCAATCCGTATATTTGTTAATCGCAGCCATAGCCCTCGGCTTGGCAACATTCATGCCGGTGTTCGACATCGTAAGGCTGGACAAAAGCGTGCTTCCGGTAGATCTTCCGTCGCTGGAATCGGCTGCCATGCCCGGCGGATACGCGTATTTCATCCTGCTGGCACTGTCGGCACTGATTTCGCTTATAACGATATTCAAATACAAGAATCTGAAACTCCAGAAGAGCCTCTGCTCTATCAATATGCTGCTCATAATAGCGGCATATATCACGATAGCAGTATGCGCAAATTTCACCGCAGGCATCGAAATAGCAAGATGGCAGTTGGCATCGCTGCTCCCGGCATTCGCATTAATTTGCACATTTCTCGCAAAAAGCAGAATAATCCACGATTACAAGCTGATTCACGATGCCGACCGTCTGAGGTAAATCGGCGCACGAAATTAAAAAAACGGCTAATCTTTTGATTTTTCTAAAAATGTGACTAATTTTGCAGTCCGAAAATCAGAATAATAACGAAAAAATATAAAGCAAGATGAAAAGAACTTATCAACCTTCAAACAGAAAAAGAGCTAACAAGCACGGGTTCCGTGAGAGAATGTCAACCGCCAACGGCCGCAAAGTATTGGCACGCCGCCGCGCAAAAGGCCGCGCACGCCTGACAGTGGCTTACAATAAATAATAGAACGCAAAACACACGGACAACACAACGTCCGACATTCAAAAACAGAATCGCCGCTTATTCAGCGGCGATTTTTTATAAAAAAGCACAATAAGTTCAAACTTAAAAGAAAAAACTTGCTTAACACCTTAAATTCTTATATATTTGGAGTAACAAACTATCATAACACTATGAAAAAGACATCCCTGCCAACAAATCAATCCCAATGGATAAACGACAGCACATATTATGTTGCCGAAAATACCACTTTGCAATCATTAGACAGCAACAACATAAAACGAATAAAAGTCATTATCGAAGAAGGTTGCACACTATCCATATCGCCAAGTGTGAAATCATTCGCCAATGAAACCGAAATTGAGGTAGATGGCGAGTTAAAGATAAATTCAGATGTCACTTTCGGAGCAAAAACTCTACTCACAATCAATTCAACCGGAAAATTGTCCATCACTTCCAGCCACACAACAACTTTCAATTTATGCTCAATTATCGACTCACGTAAAGGGCAGATAGAAATTGAAAATGGAGCAACAATAAATCTTAAAGAAAATACTTTACTGCAACTATCCAATCATCCCATAAGAGGAAATGGGAATTTACACGGACTATTCGCAAGAATAGACGCTCCAATAGTGCAAATTTTTTGTGACGGCATTACAGTTGACGGAGATTGGTCTGTTGACCGTGCATACCCTCAATGGTTTGCCACTATAGACACAAGCAAAGGCAATATGCCGGCTGATTACGATTGGGCAAAACCTATCAATAAAGCTATCGATTTCAAACGGACCGGTGAAGTATTCCTTCCACGTGGGCTATATACAATTTGCAGCACCATTTTCGTAAAAGACGGTATTTGCCTTATGGGTACAGGCAACCGTCCTGACGGGTTATTAGACAATGAAGGCAACAGAGATGTCCCAAATATGAGAACTCAAAACTACTGTACTGTCATACAGGCCGTTTATGAGGAAAAACAAAAAGAAGACAATGCTGCTTCGGAAAACAATAAAAATGAGTCAGAAAACAATCCGTTATCCCAATTCCACCATGGATATATGATAATGGTAAATGCTGATGAAGGCTCCTATCCTGAAAAAGATAAAGAAGAAACAACTATCGACGACAGTATAAAAAAAGAAGAAAATGAAGCTGCCACTAAAAATGAGCGGAATGAAAATGCACCGAAGTGGAGGTATCTATATCCGGCACAGGGCACTTCAATCAAGAACATCTGCATCAGCAACTACTATAGATACATCGAATTATACAATAATTCAGGCGCAGAGACTACCACTTCAGCAAATCTGCATACTGGAATAAAAGGATTGAAAGGAATATTCTTTTCAGGATGCGTGGAAATCTCAGGCGTGATTTTCAGGGCGCTGTATCAAAGCATTGTTTCCGACCTGTCGGCGTATGCCGATTTGAAGAAAATTACCGGCTGCTGGTTTTATCCTAACGACTCATGGACAACAGAGGATTATACCGCCAATGAAGAAGTCTTTGCTTGCGACCTTTCCGGTCTTGGTGACGCTCTTGTGTTCACACACAATGAATTCGGGGCAAGCAACTATTGCAAAGATTTAAAACTGAAAAATTGTTCTGGAGGGACAATTGCATCCAATGTTTTCACTCGCGTAACAATAGAAGCATGCCGGTCTATACTTTTCACGTCAAACCATATGGAACGAACATCCTCTCTCGAAATCAACCAGTCCCAAATGGAAGTATGCAACAATTTCTTTGAACTTGGCACCCGCCCTGCTGTGATAATCAAGGACACGGCCGGTGTTTACGATATGAGCGTGGTTTCACTTCACGACAATGCTTATATGTTCTACGACGGGCTTCGCCTTATTGACAATCAGGATGATTTAAAAAGTAGGCTGGAGAACATTACAGAATTCGACATAGCCATAGGCAACTACACTGAATTATCCATCAGAAACGAATTCCGCTACCGTGCGATGCTGGATTTCGGAATAAGCAGCCACCCATTTGCCGTTAGTATAGGCTATTATACCAATCTTGACGATGAAAGCAGCATCTGCCCTGTCATCGATTTTGAGAAATACAATCACATTCTGTCGCATTCCTGCTCCATAAAAGCCAATCTCAATGTTGACAAAGTTGCGGAATCTGATTATCCTTGCACTATTGAATATCTTGGCAGCGATTATAATGTCGGGCAAGCAATTGCTAAAAGCTTATGGGCCATCGACAACGGCTATTACAAATACAGCTACCGGATAATCGTGAACGGAGAAGCCGGAGAAGAAACAGCAGTCACAGACAGTGATGGAAACGAACAAGTATTCTCTCTTAAAGAAATAACTTACCAGGAAAAACCAGCAAAAGCTGGAACCTTACTGCGGCTTTACAGCCCACAAAAGGGCTGTGCGAAGATTCGGCTTTACAGATATAAGCTGAAGCCACAAAAGATCACAACTAACGGTAAGATTGAAATCTCGTACGCGACAGTAGAACGCAGATATGCCGACATTCCTTCTGCAAGCGCAAAAGAGCTGCACGATAACGGTGTTTCGGTATGCGGATATAAATGGAAGTTGGATACTGTGAAAGATGATATTAATTTAAATTCCAAATAATATGAAGACGTTAAAAATATTGGCAATGCTGGCTGTCATCACAGCCTTTGCCGCAAGCACAAAGGCTTCGGATATTTCCGTAACCCTTTCTTCTCCTGGGACATTGGAGGAAGAAATAGCAAAGCAAACAGATTGGCGTGACGTGACCGGACTGAAAGTGTCAGGCCACATCAATGGCGACGACATCTATTTCATCCGCCAAATGGCACAAGGGAAAACACAATATTTCAATTTCGAAGCAGAACTGGCCAACTCGGAATATATGAACGATTTGGCGTCGGAGGGAAAATTAGTGCAGCTGGATTTGTCTGATGCTTCGATTGATGAAGGAGGACGGGTGTATGCAACCGCTATTTCCACAAAAGACGATGGCACAGAAATGAAAATTTCATTCAGCTGCATATCCAAAAACACAATATCCACGAGCATGTTCTCTTCCACCATATTGGAATCCATTATACTACCATCAAGTGCAGAAACGATGGAAACTGACAAATTCAGGGTTTTTTATGGCACTTATAATTATCGTAATGAACTTGAATACTCATACGAAACTAAATACGCGTATTTCCCAGAATCATTAAAAGAAATAGACATCCGGAATATTGAGACAATAAGCCATTCAGCATTCCGAAATTGCAAACTTCTGGCCAATATAATTATGGATAATGTAAAAATCATAAACCATAGCGCATTCGCATATTGTGAATCCTTGTCTCTGCAATCACTACCCCCGAACCTGAAAGCAGTATATAGCGATGCATTTTTAAACTGCAAATCCATATCATTAAGGTCTTTACCGCTGACATTGACAACCATAGAAAGTGATGCTTTTTACGGATGCATATGCCCGGAAATAAAGAGCCTGACTTTTTACGACAACATAAGAATCAGAGATGATGCAATGCCTTCTCTCCCTAATCTGGAAACAATCACATTCATCAATAATGACGATGGCGACCATCAAGTAGGCATAGGGACCAACGCATTTAAAGGATGCCAGAAACTCACATCAGTATCTTTCCCAGAGCAGACAAAAATGATTAAACTCCGTGAGGGCGTTTTTAACGATTGCACAAGCCTTTCAACTTTCTCCACACCGGTGAAAGACATTTCACTTTATTATTATAAATGCTTTTACAACTGTCCCAATTTGACCACAATGGCAATAGGAACAACAATTGACTTGGACGGTGGTTATTATCGCGAACATATTTCTCCATTTGACGAGAACAACAACATCACCGAGTTAATCATCACAAAAGAGTTTGATGACTATGACTTTCTGTACATGATAGTATGGAATGAATTATACATCCCTAAACTTAAAAAATTCACCGTCATTGAAAACGATAACGGCTACTATAGCGATGAAAGAGGCATATTATACAAAAACAACCTTTTACATAGAGTACCACCTGCATATTCAGGGACTTTCTCAATCTTAGAAACAGACCATGACATGTATCCGGGTTCATGTGACTACTGCAACAATATAACTAAAATCTACATAGCGGACCCTGATGTCTCGGAAACAACAATTTATGGAAAACATTCAACTAAGCACTGGCCGTCTAAAGACACTTATTCACTTCTGTCCATATTCCGGCGCAATGTACCGGAAATCGGCCTCACGGACGACAGTAAATACTTATCGCTGAAAGACGGGATACTTTACAATAAGGAACAGACACATATCGTATGGAACACGAATGAAATTCCTGACACTTATACCATCCCCGACGGGGTAACACAACTGAATTGTTATGCATACCGCGGCACGCATTATAATTTGAGAAGCCTGACCATTCCTGCAAGTATGACAAATATCCTCGACTATAATTTTAATGAATGTCCTAATCTTGAACTTATAAAGATAGGAAATCCCATACCGCCATCTGTCGGATACGCCTTGAGCGAAAGTGAATATACCGCGACAGTAGTCGTTCCGGCAGGAAGCGAAGAAGCATACCGTCAACATAAGTTTTGGGGCAACTACAAAATTGTGGGCGAAGAAAGCGGTGTTACAGACACAGAATCAAATCAGATTAAAATCACCGTCGTAAATGGAAGGATTGTAATAGAGAATTCCGACATCGATAATCTAAAAATCTTCGACACAACAGGACAATGCCTATACACCGGTGATATTAACAGCACTCCTGCTCTCGAACACGGCTTATACATCATACAAATAGACACAGGTTATATCCAAAAAATAGCTGTGAATTAAGAAAAAGAGAGAGGCAATCTAAAAATATCACAGATAGCCTCTCTTTATGTTAAAATCCATACGGGTTCTTACTGCATCAATTTTTGTGCACCGGGATTTTGTCGATGCGGCGTTGATGACGGCCTCCCTCGTATGCAGTTGACAAGAATGTCCTTACCATCTCTATCGCCTCGTCATTGCTGACGAAACGTCCGGGCATGGCAAGCACATTGGCATCGTTGTGCTGGCGGGCAAGCGAAGCAATCTCAGGAATCCAGCAAAGAGCCGCGCGTATTCCCTGATGCTTGTTGAGCGTCATACTTATGCCCTCCCCGCTTCCGCAAACGGCAATACCAGGATAGCATTCACCTTTCTCGACAGCTTCCGCGCAAGGATGCGCGAAATCAGGATAATCGCAGCTTTCTGTGGAATACGTCCCGAAATCCTTGTAAGGGATACTTTGCGATTCAAGATACTTTATCACAGCCTGCTTGGTCTCGAAACCGGCATGGTCGCTGCAAAGCGCCACCGGCACATTGGGTTTCAATATAGTCATCGTTCTTTATGTTTTTGTTTATGTCACAAAGTTACTCAATTACCACAAGAAAGCAAAATGGTTTGCCGTGTCGTGAAAAAATGCTTACTTTGCAGTTATAACAAAAACAATACGAAAATATGAAGTTCATATCCTGGAACGTCAACGGACTGCGAGCGTGTAACGAAAAAGGATTTTCCGACGCATTCCGCCAGCTTGATGCCGACTTTTTCTGCCTGCAAGAAACAAAAATGCAAGCCGGTCAGCTTGACCTGCAATTCGACGGCTACGAATCATATTGGAACTACGCCGAGAAAAAAGGATACTCCGGCACAGCCATCTACACACGGCACAAGCCTCTGAACGTGACTTACGGAATCGACATAGCGCACCACGACAAAGAAGGACGCGTGATAACAATGGAAATGGAAGATTTTTTCTTGGTGACAGTATATACGCCAAATTCCCAAGACGGCCTGAAACGCCTTGACTACCGTATGACGTGGGATGACGATTTCCGCAATTATTTACTTGAGCTTGACAAGCGCAAACCCGTAATAGTTTGCGGAGACCTTAATGTAGCCCATAAGAAAATAGACTTGAAAAACCCGAAGACAAACCGCAAAAATGCAGGATTCACAGACGAGGAACGTGAAAAATTCTCCATTTTGCTCGACTCCGGATTCACTGACACCTACCGGTATTTCTATCCTGACCGCGAAGGCGTGTATTCATGGTGGTCATACCGATTCAAAGCACGTGAGAAAAATGCAGGGTGGCGCATCGATTATTTTGTAGTGTCAAACCGACTGCGCGAAAAATTGGAAAAAGCCGACATACATACGGAAATTTATGGTTCAGACCATTGTCCGGTCGAAGTCGATATAAAATTATAAAGCAATATGTACGAAGACAGGATTGAACGCGCAAAAGAAAACTTTATGAGCGGCTACAACTGCTCGCAATCCGTCACAGCGGCATTTGCCGACCTGTTAGGTATGGATACTGAGCTTGCCTTGCGGGCATCGTCCTCGTTCGGGGCTGGAATCGGACGTATGCGTCTGACTTGCGGTGCAGCCTGTGGCTTATTCATGCTTGCCGGACTGCTTACCGGATGCACAGACCCTACTGACCGCATCGGGAAAGGACGTAATTATGCCATCGTCCAACAACTTGCCGAAAAATTCAGAGAGAAAATGGGTTCCACAACTTGCCGCGAGATACTCGGATTAAGAAAGGATGCCCCCACTCCACCTATGCCAGACGAACGCACTGCCGAATATTACCGGAAGCGCCCATGTGTCAGGACAGTGGAAACAGCCGCACAGATTTTCGCGGAATTCCTCTCCGAATATAATCTTTCCGCTGCAAACAGCACCAATAACACAGAACATAAACTATAAACGATATGAACATTTGCATTCTCGACGGATATACACTTAATCCAAGCGACTTAAGCTGGGAAGGTATAAAGGCATTGGGCAACTGCGACATTCACGACCGCACAAAACCCGAAGAAATAGCAGAAAGAGCAGCCAATGCGGAAATAATACTGACCAACAAGGTAGTGCTCGATGCAAGACAAATAGAGCAATTGCCGAAATTGAAATACATCGGAGTGCTTGCAACCGGCTACAATGTAGTTGACCTTGAAGCGGCACGCAAACGTGGAATCACAGTGACCAACATACCGGCTTACAGCACTATGTCAGTTGCTCAAATGGTTTTCGCCCACCTGCTTAACGTAACCCACCACGTCGCCCATTATGCAGAAGAAGTCGGAAAAGGAGCATGGGAAAACTGCTCGGATTTCTGTTTCTATGACACTCCGCTCATCGAACTTGCCGGAAAGACAATGGGCATTGTGGGATTAGGAAATACCGGTATGGCAACAGCAAAAATAGCATTGGCATTCGGCATGAAAGTGATAGCAAAGACATCCAAAAGCGCAGTGCAATTGCCGGAAGGAATAACGCCTGCCACACTCGACACCGTGCTTGCAGAAGCCGATGTCATAAGTCTAAACTGCCCGCTTACGGAATCCACAAAAGGAATCATCAACAGACAGACAATAGAGAAAATGAAACCGTCGGCAATTCTGATTAATACCGGCCGCGGCCCGCTCGTCAACGAAAACGACCTTGCCGAAGCACTCGACAGCGGAAGAATCGCCGCATTCTGCGCCGACGTGCTCTCCACGGAACCGCCGTCACCTGAGAATCCGTTACTCAAGGCACGCAACTGCTACCTCACACCGCATATTGCATGGGCTACATTGGAAGCCCGCAAACGGCTGATGAAAATAGCTGCCGATAACATCAAAGAATTTATTGAGGGCAAACCTTTGACTAACAAGATTGTATAACCATGTCAGGAGGAATAAACAAGACAAACGCCGCACGGCTTCTCGACAAAGCAAAAATAAGCTACGAACTTGTGCCATACGAGGTTGACGAAAACGACCTTGCGGCAAAACATATAGCCGACCAATTGGGAGAAGACCTGCATCAGGTGTTCAAAACGCTTGTGCTGCACGGCGACAAGACAAAACACATCGTTTGTGTAATCCCCGGATGCCACGAGGTGGACTTGAAAAAAGCGGCTAAAGCATCAGGCAACAAAAAAGTGGAAATGTTGCCTATGAAGGAATTGCTGCCTACCACCGGCTATATCCGTGGTGGATGCTCCCCGATAGGAATGAAAAAGGCGTTTCCGACATATTTCCATTCCTCATGCTACGATTTCGACTATATATATGTCAGTGCAGGTGTCCGTGGGCTGCAATTGAAAATCAACCCTAAAGATTTGGTGGAATTCGTGCACGCCACAGTTGCCGACATTGCCACAGAAGAAGAAATATAATCACCACGATATGAATACATTCGGAGAAATATTCAAACTGACCACATTCGGAGAATCGCACGGTGATGCCATCGGCGGAATAATCGACGGCGTACCTGCCGGAATCCGAATCGACATTGAAGAAATACAGCGGCAACTCGACCGCCGCCGTCCCGGACAATCGCCGATTGTCACGCAACGCAACGAAAGCGACCGCGTGCAGATTCTGTCGGGTGTATTCGACGGAAAGACCACAGGCACTCCGATTGGTTTCATAATCGCTAACACTAACCAACATTCCAATGACTACGAGAATATCAAAGACCTTTACCGCCCTTCACACGCCGACTATACATATTCCGCAAAATACGGAATACGCGACCATCGTGGAGGAGGACGCTCTTCAGCACGGGAAACAGCGGCACGTGTAGTCGGCGGAGCAATAGCGCAGCAAGCACTAAAATCCATAGGCATTGAAATCTATGCCTATACGTCGCAAGTTGGCAATATAAGCCTCGACAACGACTATCACTTGTATGATCCGGAAATGATTGAGACAAATGAAGTACGCTGCCCCGACCCGGAGAAAGCAGGAGAAATGCGCCGGTTGATTGAGACCGTAAAAAAGGAAGGCGACACAATAGGCGGCACAATCACCTGCGTTATAAAAGGATGTCCTGCCGGATTAGGCGAACCCGTGTTCGACAAGCTCAATGCGCGTCTCGGCTACGCCATGCTCGGAATAAATGCCGCAAAAGGATTCGAAATCGGTATGGGATTCAACGGCTGCACAAAAAGAGGCAGCGAAATGAACGACATTTTCTATAATGGAAATGGCAAGATTCGTACACGCACCAATAATTCCGGCGGTGTACAAGGCGGACTATCCAACGGCGAGGACATCTACTTCCGCGTGGCTTTCAAACCAGTAGCCACCCTGCTTAAAGACATAGAAACCGTTGACAAAAACGGCAATCCGGCTATTCTCCACGCAAAAGGCCGACACGACCCGTGCGTGCTTCCACGCGCCGTCCCTGTCGTGGAAGCGATGGCGGCAATCACCATTATGGATTTCTATCTTCTTAACCGCTTGTCGCGTTTTTAAAGTATGGGATATTACGATTTCTCCACCTTCCTTAAACTGCATTTTCCATACAAAGTGCAAAAAATCGCTATCAACGCCGGCTTCACATGCCCAAACCGCGACGGCAACAAAGGATTCGGCGGATGCACATACTGCAACAACCAGACATTCAATCCCGGATATTGCCGCCCGGAAGAAAGCATCACGGAGCAGTTGGAAGAAGGGAAACGTTTTTTCGCAAGAAAATATCCCGAGATGAAATATCTCGCATATTTTCAAGCATACACCAACACCTACGCCGACTTGCAACAATTAAAGCGTATGTATGAAGAAGCGCTTGCCGTTGACGATGTAGTAGGTATTATCATAGGCACACGCCCTGACTGCATGCCACAAGAATTGCTCGACTATCTTGCTAACTTGTCACGGCAAACATTCGTCATGATAGAGTATGGGGCAGAATCGGCCAACGACTCGACACTTGCCATCATCAACCGGGGACATACATGGGAAGACACTGCCGATGCTGTCC
>JADIMC010000027.1 GCA_017694955.1 Candidatus Limisoma faecipullorum | reverse complement strand
CGGTAACGCTTGCTCTACTACTATCGTACGCTCGGCATGGGATCCGGAAAGCGGCGTCCAGATGTTCTATTCTGATGGTAACAACACGTTGTCAACCCTTTATGGAACAGACGGCAGTATGATTGACTCTTTCGCAAGCGTAGGTGAGGGAGTGGTTCAACCGGCAGCCGGAACAAACGGTCTCCATGAGATGACTATCGGCGACCAGAACTTCATCGTTTACTCTGAAGGTCAGTATGACGGCGCTCACTCTTGCCAGGCAATCGTTACTACTGTTGACGCTGACTTCGCATTTTCTTCAATGAAGCCGTTGTGGACTGTTCCTGCTGATGGTCTCGGCCAGACTTCAGATACTGGTACACGTATCCACTGCATCACTTCTGCCGCTCTCCCGACAGACGCCAACGGCAATGAAGCCCGCGTGGTTCTTTCGTTCAAGTGCTACAACGGTATGGCAGTTTACCGCGTTGCTGAAGAAGGTTACGATCCAAACAACTTGGGCGGTGTGGAAGAAAACGTTGTTGCTGCTGCCAACATCACAGTCAACGGCGACGTTATCGCAGTTAGCGAGACAGCTGAGACAATCGAGGTTTACAACGTAGCTGGTCAGAAAGTGGCTCAGGTTGAGAACACTACTGAGGTTGCTGCTCCTGCAACCGGTCTTTACATCGTGAA
Organism: Candidatus Limisoma faecipullorum; assembly: GCA_017694955.1. Lineage (GTDB taxonomy): Bacteria > Bacteroidota > Bacteroidia > Bacteroidales > Muribaculaceae > Limisoma > Limisoma faecipullorum. The sequence continues at coordinate 6,958 of JADIMC010000027.1, read as the reverse complement.
GGCTGTTGTTGACGGCGCTCCGGTTGTTAAGAAAGTTATCGTTAAATAAGGAAACTGATTTACGATGATATGAAGCCGCCCCTCCGACGAGGGGCGGCTTTTTTGCTGTTGGCGGAGTGCGGAAGGCACTTTCCGTATCGGATATCAGCCGTCAGGGGAAAGACGGACTATCCGCTTTCAGTGCGTCATTTTGTGTTTTTCCCGTTACTGCAATGTTTTTTTGCTGATTTTATCAGTAAATCTGAACGATTTATCAGCAAAAAGGAAATGAAGCGTAATTTTTTATGCGAATTATTGTGTGGGAAAGTAAAAGAATCGTACATTTGCATATCGCATTTGTGAAATAATAACATAAAGTGCAGATGATGCATATATAATTACTAACTAAAAAAACGTTTTATTATGAAGAAATTCTATCTCTCGCTAATCCTGGCGGCAAGCCTTCCGTTTGGTGCAGCGGCTGATGTGCTGCTGGACGAGGATTTTGAAGATGTCACGACATCTACGGAGAGCTACACTCTCAAGTATCCTGATGGCTGGGATGTGCAGGGTGCCTACAAGGGTACTTATCCGCGGTATTCATGGCATCTGTATTACACAAGTAAAGGGACTGTTTCCGGAAAATACTGTATGGAGTGCGACTCTCAGTTTGCAGGTCGTTATGACGAGACTGCACAGGGTCCGCGCAAGGAATATCTAATAACGCCCGAACTCGATTTGAATGGCACCTACCGCCTTACGTTCCAATGGAAAGCCGCCGTTGCAGCTATGGACGGTGACTATGACCTTCAGGTGGGGGTGATAGAGTCCGGCAAGACGGTTGACGATGCGGAGGTAATTTGGTCAATGACAGATCCTGACGACCTGAAAGCAAGCGGTGTAGTTGATTATCCGTGGACAGGATGGCAGGTCTATCCCGCCGAGCTCGACTTGAGCGCGTTCCAAGGCAAGAAAGTGAAGATCGCTTTCATCTACGACCTCAAGGTGGAGGAAGGCAACAGTGCTTATATCGATGACGTGAAAGTTGAGTCTTTCACGCCTATCACTAATCCTAAGCCTGAGCTTTCGTTTGACCGTTACAGCTTCGGCAACGTCTATGTTGGGGCGAAGAAATATTCGGAGGACATTATTATGAAGAACGTCGGTGCATCTGCTTTGACTATTTCTGACGTGACACTTCCTGAAGGATTCTCAATCACTTTGGACAAGTCTGCCGTTTTGGAGAAGAACGACGAGGTGTCGTTCCAAGTGGCATATATGCCTACTCTCACAAGTCCTGCGGAGGGGGATATCGTAATAAAGACCAACGGCGACGAGGCGAAGTTGCATGTGATGGCTACAAAGGTCATGCTCCCATCAGGCTACACATTGGAAGGGTTCGAGAAATCGGTACCGCCGGCAGGCTGGAGCGGTAAAGGCTGGTCGCAGATTGGCTATGCCCTCGAAGGCGATTTTTCGGCATATGCTTCAGTGTCGATGGACGGAGCGAGTGAGCTGATTTCCCCGCGTCTTGACCTTAGCAGCGGCAAGCAGGAAGTCTCGTTCACTTACTATAACCAATTCGAGAGCGAAACTGCGAGCGCGGCCGAGAACGATGTGCAGCTTGAATTTTCCAAGGATGGCGGACAGACTTGGGACGTAGTGTGGATCGCACCTTATGAAACAATTGATGACTATAATAAAGTAGAGGATGTCACCGTTGACCTCGGTACTCCGGCTTCCGACAACTGTTACCTGAAATGGGTCTACACGGCTGTGGAAATCGGCTTTGACCAAGTGCCTGAGACAAGTTTGGTATATCTTGACCAGATAGTGCTTCCTGCAATTTATGGTATGGACGGCGTTCCCGGGCTGTCGGAACTGGTTGCTCCTGCCGACGGTGCGGAGAATGTATATAATAAGAATATTAAGCTGGAATGGAAAGATGCTATGTTTGCTACAGGCTACAAATTGTATGTAGGCAGTGACGCGGAGGCTACCAACCTTGTTAATGGAACTGACCTCGGCGATGTCACCACTTATACAATCCCGTCTGCGGAATATGCCACTACTTACAATTGGAAAGTCGTTCCTTATAACGGCAAGGGCGATGCTACGGATGTGGCTGTGTGGACATTCAAGACAATTCCTGACTGCACTGTAAGCCAGTTCCCATATACGGAAAATTTCGAGGGCGAAACGTTCCCGGCACTCGGCTGGAATGTAGAGTCGTCTAACGGTTATACAAGTTGGGATCCAACAACTACATCGCCTTATGAGGGCAAGACGAGCGTGGCCGCTTCGTTAGTGATGGACGCTTCGGAAAGCGCGCTTACCACTCCTGATTTTGTGTTGCCTCAAGAGCCTGTCAACATCAGTTTCTACTGGGGTAATGAGATGCCGGTTTCGTTGAAGAAGGACGAGACCGGGCTTGTGAAGAACACCACGACGGAGTATGATGGCATAGACGGCTGCTATTTTGAGATATTAGTCGACGGGACTTGGAAACAGCTTGCGTTGATTTCCGATAAGAATAACGAATACTGGTGCCGTGAGGTAATTAACCTTTCGGAGTATGCCGGCAAGAAAGTGGCGTTCCGCTGGCGTTATAAAGGGGATGATTATTATAAGGCTTGCGGCGTGGCTCTCGATATGGTGACAATCGACTATCTCGCCGACAAGAAGGCAGTTTTCAACCTTCCTGAATGGAATGCCGGTACGGTCAACTATATGCAGTCGGTTTCTTCCGGCAACATATTGACGGTACTCAACGACGGTGAGACCGATTTGAAAGTGGCTTCTGTAGAATTCTGCACTGGCAATTTCAGCTCTACGCTTGCAGCCGGCACGGTTATCGCTTCCAAGGGCGGTGTGCCTTTCTCGTTGACTTTCGACGCTAAAGACAGCAATGCTGAAATCGACGATGTGATGACAGTCAAATTCGAGGGGGATTATTCCATCACATTGCCAGTAAACGGTGTGGCGCTTGGCTCAGACTCTAAATATTACAATTTCGAAGATTCCAAGCCGGGTGACAAGGTATTCACCGATTTCACGACTATTGACGTGGATAATAAGGCTACCTTTAATTTCACAAATCTGAACTATCCGGGTGTCGGGGAGCGTTTCGCTTTCCTTGCCGTGAGCGATGATAACTGGAATAATTATATCCATCCAGTTTCAGGCAAGATGTTCCTGCTTGCTGCCGTACCTGACGATGGCTCCGACAGCGAAGATTGGATTATAAGCAAGAAGATGATGGCTACTGCCGACTCAGAGTTTTCGTTCTATGCGCGCAATTACGAAAGTGTGAATTCAGTTCTTCCTTCGGCGCAGTCGCAGGTGGAAGTGCTGGTAAGCACCACTGGTAATACGGAGACTTCCGATTTCGAGACGGTTATGGATTTGACAAAGCTGCCTTATTATGACGGCGAATGGGAAAACTATAAGGTGGATTTGAGCCAGTATGCCGGTCAGGAAATTTATGTGGCATTGCGCCACTTTGCACAGGGAGGCATGGCTTCTATGTATGACGATTTCTTGTTCAGCGGATTCTCAGGCTTGTATGGCGATGGCAGCGTATGCTCGCTTGAATCTGACGGCAAGATAAGTGTTTATCCTAATCCGGCTGCGGATGTGGTTTACATCAACGGCGTGGCAGAGGCTGACGTTACGGTGACTTCGCTTTCCGGTGCGGTTGTGCTTGCTGTAGATGGTGTTAATTCAGTTGATGTCTCTGGCTTGTCAGCAGGCGTATACCTGATGACTGTGAAGACCGGTGACAATGTTTATACAGAGCGTATAATCAAGAAATAATTGACTGAGTAGTGAAAAGCGGGTTGCTAACATCGGAATGTGGCAATCCGCTTTTTTATAAAAGAAAAAATATTCTGCTATGAAATTGAGAAGTTTGTTTTTGCTCATCTCGCTGATGACGGCTTCTGTATGTTTTGCGCAGTATGACGCAAAAGTGAATGTGGAGGTGACGGCCGTCGATGGCGGCGACTTGTCGGGATTGGAGTTTTCGTTGTACCACGTGGGATATTCGCTGAATTATTCTGGCACGGTGCTTGACGGCGACGGTAAATGCTCGCTCGACGTAATATCAGGAGAGCATAGGATAACGATCGAGAAGCCGGGCTATGCCGAATATGTGAAGACGTTCACAGTGGCGAGTGGCGAAACGAAAGAGCTTGACATTGTGCTTCAGGACGATGTGCGCGAGCCGTTTGCCTTGAATGCGGAGTTGCAGCACGATGTTTTTTCTGGGAAGGACGATGTCCTGCTTTCTTGGAATAAGGAAGAACCGTCGTTTTTCGACGATTTCGAGAGCTACGACGATTTTGCTATTCAATTCGGCGAATGGACAGGAATCGACGGCGACAAGTTGGCCGCCGCTCCGATACAAGGCGATTATCCTAACCGTGGGGCTTTGCAATATGCTCAGATAATTAATCCGCTGACAGTGGAGCCGGCATGGTGGTACGATTATCCGGTGCTTCGTCCCTACAGCGGGAAGCAATATGTGGGATTTGTACGCACGTCGATAGGCAGGGCTAATGACGATTGGCTGATTTCTCCGTCTATCGAAGTGAAAGAAGACAACATCCTCCGTTTTATGGCTAAGGCTGCCGACCGCTATCCGGAGCGATTCGAGGTGGGTATAACCACTGTTGATAATCCGGAAGAAAGTGATTTTGAAATCATATCATCGGGAAACTATGAAACAGTCTCGTATGAGCAGTGGGTAGCTAAAGTGTATGATCTCTCGGAATATAAGGGTCAGACAGTGAAAATCGGAATACATTACATTAGCGATACCAACCGCTATGGGGCGTTTATGCTGATGGTTGACGATTTCTATGTAGGCCAGCCGGACTATGAAGAGGCGAAGATGATGAAGGCACGCCGTGTACCGCAGCATTCTCCAGCCAATCCTAACGAATCGTTCAAGATTTATAAGAACGGTGAAGAGGTGGGGACTACCGACGGCTATTCATATCTGTTGACAGATTTGCAGCCGGGCGATTACACATTTGGAGTAAAAGCGGTTTACAAGAGCGGCGTGGAAAGTGAAATGTCGGAGGTGAATCTCAACGTTCCTTCGGAAGGATATTCCGCCGTGACTTTCAATGTCACTACTAATAATAAACTTTCGGCCGACGGCTTGTCTGTCAGTCTCGTATCTGTTGAGACGAGTAACGAATATTCTGTTACGATTGCCGGTGGTAAGGCTTCTATTCCCTCGCTTCCCGACGGTAAGTATATGGTTGCCGTAGTTTCGGATGAGTATGAGGACTGGAGTCAGGAGTTGACCGTCAGCGGCGACGTGGAAGTCCCGGTAGCACTTAAGGAAAAGATTTATACTCCATATAATATTACTACCGACGTGACGGAAGGCGAAAGCGGAAACTACAATGTGACAGTTAAGTGGAACCAAGATCTTGGATTCAGCGACAGCTTCGAGGATTATGAGGATTTCGCCCAAGGTAGCTTTGGCAACTGGAAGAGTATCGACAATGATGGTATGGCTGTTTATATGATTAGTTATCCTACTGTCGGCATTTCTATGGTGACATTCCCCGGTTCGGGCACTGCTGACAACATGTCAGCAACTATTGCGCCGATAGTGTTTAATCCTTACGAGACTACTCCTGCTGTCGACTTTGATTCTTATATGTTGGCACAATCTGGCGACAAATATGTAGCATTTTTTTCTCCGCAAAAAGCTCAGGCGGATAAATGGCTGATTTCTCCGAAGCAGGTAATACGTGATGGATATATCTTTAGAATCGCTGCTAAAGGATACCCAATGCTTGGTGTATTTGAGAGCATTGAATTTTGTATTTCCACGGCTGATGACGAGGTGGGGTCTTTTGAAGTGCTTGATACGGAAGACGAATTGCCTACTGAACATTGGGGCGTATATACTATCGACCTTTCGGAATATGCGGGTCAGGAGGTGTATTTAGCTGTACATTATGTCTCTTATGATGGATATGTAGCTTCTGTCGACGATTTCTATGTCGGGCCGGCAGAAGATGGCGCGGCTGCGAATGTCGGCAACGTGCTTTCGTATGAGGTGTTCCTCGACGGCGTTTCGAAGGGCACTACCCAGACTGCTTCCTTCGATTTGACAGGTGTCACTCCGGGTACTCATACTGTCGGCATCGAGGCGCGCTATGAATCAGGTGTGTCGGAGCGCGCTGAGTATTCATTCACTACCGATGCCGGTGTCGAGGATGTTGTTTCTGCTGGCACGTTGGCTTACGGAGTGGAAGGCGGCATAAGAATAAAACCGGGTGTTGGCGCTAATGTCAAGGTGTTTAGTGTCGCTGGGCAGCTTGTTGCAGATTCTTATGTGGAGAGTGAATGCACGCTTAATGTTCCTGCAGGCTTGTATATTGTCAGAGTTGGCGAAAAAGCATATAAAGTCAGCGCAAAGTAACTCTGATAAATTTTGATAAATATTTGCCCCTTCTTGCCGATTTTTTGTATTTGGCGAGATGGGGCAAAATTTGTATTTAGATGCCTTGTAATATAGGTTGTCTGAAAAATGCTTGCGGCTTTACAATATTTAACATTTTACAAATATCTGTGAGAAAGGCTGTTGATTGAAAAGTATGTTTTACGGCATAAAAAAGTTGCAAAAAGATTTGGAGCGAGTGCGGTAATGGTTGTACCTTTGCATCCGCAACCCCGAAAATGGGGTGCGTAAGAGAACATTGAAGAAATGCGACAGGAAGCGTAAAAAAGACGATAGTGAGGGCGTAGGCCCTCCGTCAATAAAGGATGCCGGGCATCGGCGCTCCGTGCTGCTGGAAGCAGAGAAAAAGAGAATGAAATAGATAAAACAACGGAGAGTTTGATCCTGGCTCAGGATGAACGCTAGCGGCAGGCTTAACACATGCAAGTCGAGGGGCATCGCGGTGTGGCAACACACCGGCGGCGACCGGCGCACTGGTGAGTAACGCGTATG
>JADIMC010000026.1 GCA_017694955.1 Candidatus Limisoma faecipullorum | reverse complement strand
CGTATCCTCGACAAGTTCGCCAGTCTTGCAGCGGAGCTGCAAGCGGAACTGCAAGCGGAGCTGCAAGCGAGGCAGAAACAGTATGAATATTACAGAGACAAATTGTTAACATTTACTAAAATAGGGGGGGGGTACGCAAGGCATAACATGGATGAAAATGAGTGAAATAGGAGACATCTGTATGTGTAGACGCATTATGAAGCATCAAACTTCTAAGATTGGCGATGTGCCATTCTATAAGATAGGCACATTCGGAGGGAAACCTGATGCCTATATATCAAGAGACCTATATGCTTATTATCGGAAATCCTATTCCTTTTCCAATAAGGGAGACATATTAATATCCGCCTCAGGAACTATCGGGCGAAGAGTAATTTATGATGGAGAAGACGCATATTTTCAAGATTCTAATATCGTATGGATTTCAAACGATGAGACAAAAGTCCTGAATGCCTATCTGTATCATCTATACGCTGTTATAAAATGGAAGACAGAGGGAGGAACAATTAAAAGATTATATGGTAACAATATTTCAAAGACATTGATAGCAGTTTCGCCTATCCATGAGCAACATCGCATTGCCTCCATTCTCGACCGCTTCGAGCGGTTGACCACTGACTTGCAGGCTGGACTTCCAGCCGAAATAAAAGCACGGCAGCAGCAATACGAATACTATCGTGACCGACTGCTGACATTCAAACGTAAAACCGCATAATTGATAAGTTATGGCAGAACAATATGACATAGTTTCGCAAAACACTCAATCGACCGTGGTTTCCCATTATGAGAAGCCCGGCGTAGTTTGTGAGACATCTTACCAAAGTGAACAAGACTTGGAACGTGACCTAATCGATAGGTTGCAACGCCAAGGTTATGAGTATTTGCCTATTCACCAAGAAGCGGAATTGGTTGCCAATCTGCGCCGACAAATGGAGCGGTTGAACGATTACCAATTCACAGATGGGGAATGGCAACGCTTCTTCAAGACCGAAATAGCCAATGAGGGCAAAGGTATCGAGGATAAGGCTTTCACCATACAACAAGACCCGGTGAAAACATTGAGACTGGACGATGGCACAGACCGCAACATCAAACTCATTGACAAAAAGGACATCCATGCCAACTCAACACAAGTAATCAACCAATATGAGGTGAACGATGGCAGTCATCCCAACCGATATGACGTGACCATCCTCGTGAATGGCCTGCCATTGGTACACATCGAATTGAAGCGTCGGGGCGTATTGCTAAAAGAGGCTTTCAACCAGATAAACCGCTACGGACGTGATTCGTTTTGGGCAGGAAACGCCTTGTTTGAATATGTACAGATATTTGTCATCAGCAATGGCACGGAAACCAAATATTACAGCAACACTACTCGCCAAAGCCATATCAAAGAACAGGGCAAAGGAAAACCGGGCAAGACGCGCACATGCAATTCTTTTGAATTTACCAGCTATTGGTCGGATGCCGGAAACAACATCTTGGGTGACTTGGAAGACTTTACGGCCACATTTTTTAGCCGTCATACGCTGCTTAATGTACTAACCCGCTTTTGTGTGTTCACCGAACAGAAAATCCTTATGGCTATGCGTCCTTATCAGATAGCTGCTACCGAACGCTTGCTGAACCGCATCGAGGTGGCGCACAATTCACGGCTGTATGGCACACGGAAAGCCGGAGGATATGTCTGGCACACCACAGGGTCGGGCAAAACGCTCACTTCGTTTAAGGCTGCACTGCTTGCCACAAAATTTCCCTACATCGACAAGGTGCTCTTTGTGGTTGACCGCAAAGACCTCGACTATCAAACCATGAAAGAGTATGACCGCTTCCAAAAGGGAGCGGCCAACGGCAATACTTCGACAAAAGAATTGGAACGGCAAATCGACAACCCCAAGAGCAAGATTATCATCACCACCATCCAGAAACTTTCTACATACGTCAAGAGGAATCCTCAAAGTGAGTTCTACAAAAAAGAGGTGGTGATGATTTTCGATGAATGTCATCGCTCGCAGTTCGGCGACATGCACCAGCTCATCACCAAGCGATTCAAAAAATACTATCTGTTCGGCTTTACCGGTACACCTATCTTCGCTGAAAACATTTCGGCAGGCAGAGGCATTTACAAGACAACGGAAGATGTATTTGGCTACCGCATACACACTTATACGATAGTGGATGCCATACGTGACCACAACGTGCTTCCATTCCGCGTGGACTACGTAAAGACGATGAAAGAGAAAGAAGATGTGGAGAACAGCAAGGTTTGGGACATTGAACGTGAAAAGGCATTGCAAGACCCACGGCGCATACATAATGTGGCACAATACATACTTGAACATTTTGACCAACAGACCAAGCGTAGCAAAGCTTATTCTTTCAGTCTGCTTACTAATGTCAAGGAAATTGTCGCAGACAAAAAGAAAACAGTGGAGGAATTGCGAGTAAAAACAAAAGTCAGCGGCTTTAACAGCATATTTGCCGTACAAAACATACCTTGTGCGAAGTTGTATTATTTGGAGTTGAAGCAACTGATGGAACAACTCCCTGAGAACAAGCGGTTGAAGATAGCAACCATTTTCAGCTATGCTCCCAACGAGCAGGATGCGGAAGATGGCGATAAAGAAGAAAACAGTGACAACACAGAGGGACTTGATGCCAATAGCCGTGAATTTCTTGAAATGGCCATTGTTGATTATAACAGAATGTTCGGCACAAGCTATGACACTTCGGCTGACAAGTTCCCCAATTATTACAAGGATGTATCGCTCCGAATGAAAAACAGGGAGATAGACATCCTCATCGTTGTAAATATGTTCCTTACCGGGTTCGATGCGACAACACTTAACACACTTTGGGTGGACAAGAACCTGCGCTATCACGGACTGCTGCAATCTTACAGTCGTACTAACCGCATATTGAACTCAATCAAGAGTTTCGGTAACATTGTCTGTTTCCGTAACCTCGAAGATGCCACCAACAAATGTCTTGCCCTCTTTGGTGACCCGGAAGCGAAAGGCATTACCATCCTTAGGCCGTTTGAAGATTATTTCTATGGTTACACGGATGAAGGCGGGAAGCCTGTAAAAGGGTATAAAGACTATTTGGATGAATTGCAGGCTAATTGGGAGGCTGGAACTTTGCCTTTGGGTGAAAAAGCGGAAAAAGCCTTTATTCGGTTGTTTGGCACAATACTCAAAATGCGCAACCTGCTTAGCTGCTTCGACCAATTTGCAAAAGCCGACTTGATTTCAGACAGGGATATTCAGGATTACACCAGCGTTTATCTGGACTTGGCCGACAAATACCGCCGTGAAAGTCATGGCAAGGAAGACATTTGTGACGATATTGTCTTTGAAATGGAACTGGTAAAACAGGTGGAGGTGAACATTGACTATATCCTGTACCTTGTACGACAGTATCATGACGGCCATCAGCAAGATATGGAAATCCGCGTGAAAATCAGCAAGTCGATAGATTCCAGTCCCGACTTGCGCGACAAGAAAGAATTGATTGAAAAATTCATCGACTCGCTCACGCCAGATGGAGATGTAGATTCGGAATGGAAGCAGTATGTCAATAAGGAGAAGCGGCAACAATTCGATCAAATCGTTGAAGAGGAACATTTGAAAAAAGAAAAAGCCTTGGAGTTTATAGAAAACGCTTTTCAACGTGGCTATGTACCTGAAGGCGGTATGGAGCTTGACAGCATTATGCCTCCGATAAATCCTTTTGACAAAGCAGCTAACCGACAAGGAAAAATACAGATAGTGCTTGAACGAATAAAAGCATTCTTCAACAAATTCTTCGACATATCTAACGGAGATTTTGCTGAATAATAGTCTTTCAAAATTCAGTAGGGTAAATTCGGATGTATTTCATAAATTCCCTCCTGATATTTTTATGCGATTGTGATTATATTAACCCAAAGTCTAATGACCGATTTGGGTTTAAAGCAACGGTGTCATGTATAAAGGCAGATACACAATCCCGTTTTCTGTTTTCATATCCTTATCGTGAAGCACGTAGGGTGTGGATAATTGAGAACCGTATTTGGCGATGCATTTTCTTAACGAGTTCAGTGTGTAGCGTTGTCCGGATTTTACCTCAATGGGTGAAATATT
>JADIMC010000025.1 GCA_017694955.1 Candidatus Limisoma faecipullorum | reverse complement strand
ACATCTACAGTACTGTCAATCTTCACATTACGAAGATGTACAAGGAATATCTCCCGGCGGTCGTTCAAATCAGGCAAATCCACATAAATCTGACGGTCAAAACGTCCGGCACGCAACAAAGCTTTATCAAGAATGTCTGCACGGTTGGTAGCAGCAAGAACAATGATACCACTATTCGTACCAAAACCATCCATCTCGGTCAACAACTGATTCAACGTATTTTCACGCTCATCATTAGCCCCCATATTCGGATTACGCCCACGCGCACGTCCTACTGCATCAATCTCATCTATAAATATGATACACGGAGCTTTATCCTTCGCCTTTCTGAACAAATCACGTACACGCGAAGCACCTACACCGACAAACATTTCGACAAAATCAGAACCTGAAAGCGAGAAAAATGGGACATTCGCCTCTCCAGCAACAGCCTTTGCAAGCAAAGTCTTACCCGTACCCGGAGGTCCGACAAGCAAAGCACCCTTAGGGATTTTCCCGCCAAGGTCAGTATAGCGCTTGGGATTTTTCAAAAATCCCACTATTTCCCCTATTTCTGTCTTTGCCTCATGTAATCCGGCAACATCCTTGAACGTCACATTCGTACCGTTATCTTTATCGAAAAGCTGCGCCTTCGATTTACCGACGTTGAACACACCGCCTCCTCCACCATCACCACCACGCGACATACGACGCATGATGATGAACCAGAATATAATCAACAGCAATATAGGTCCGAATGACCACAAGAAACCAGTTATGTTGCTCGATTGCTCATAAGTGACATCTCCATTGAATACCCCTTGAGCTTTCCACTGGTCGATTTTCTCATCCACATTGGAAGGAGCCATGACAGAGATTTTCACTTTTTTAGAAGCACCTCTCTCCGGCACCTCCTTATTGAAAACTACCTTTGCCAATGAATCCGTCATATAGGCATTGATTTTCCCTTCTTGCGGATAGACAACAATCTTTGTCACACCTTTAGTCTCGACATATTTCTCAAAATCAGACCATCCCACTTCTTTCTCCAATCCGGAATTCTGGAAATAGAACAGTCCGACCAATGCCAAACCAATCAGCACATACATCCAAAATATGTTGAAGAGACGGAATCCCCCACCTTTTTTATTCGTATTTTTATCGTTTGAATTACCCATTATGCTAATTTACCATTTTTAATCCAAATCAGGAATCTCAGCTATTCTGGCATCATTCCACAATTGCTCAAGATTATAATACTCCCTGTATTCAGGCAAGAATATATGCACATAAATATTTCCATAATCAATCACAATCCACTGTGAATTGCGGTAACCGTCATAATTGAAAGGCTTCACGCCAATTTTCTTCTGCACATATTCACGCACCGAATCGGCAATCGCCGCAACCTGCATTGTCGATGAACCTTGGCAAATCAGGAAATGCTCCGTAGAAACATGTTCCAACTCGCTCAAATCCACATGCGTGATTTTCTTACCCTTACGCTCCTGTATTCCTTCAATAATAGCTGCTAATAATTCTTCGTTATTCATTCAGTAATCAATAAATTTTGCGCCCACAAAGATAATACAATTGTTTTATTTATAATAACAATCAAAAGCCTGTTATTGCTTACGACAGACAGTGTTAAAATAAACAAAAGTGGCTGCCGTATCATAAAATGGCAGCCACTTTTCTATATTATAAAACCACACAATCCTATCCATATTGAATCGTACCATCAGGATTGCGGTATTTATCAAAACTTTTCTCATATTGGTCCATTGCCCGTAAACTCATACCCATGCTTGAAAATCCTCCATCGTGATAGAGATTCTGCATAGTCACTTTACGAGTCAGATCGCTGAACATCACAATGCAATAATCCGCACATTCTGCGGCATCAGCGTTACCAAGCGGCGACATACGATTAGCAAAATCCATAAGCGACTCCATACCCTTCACCCCACTACCAGCAGTAGTCATAGTCGGCGACTGGGATATTGTATTGATTCTTACGTGCTTTTCCCTTCCATATATATAACCGAAACTGCGGGCTACAGACTCAAGCAGCGCCTTAGCATCAGCCATATCGTTATATCCGAACAATGTTCGCTGTGCAGCCACATACGACAAAGCGACAATACTGCCATACTCATTAATCGCATCCAGTTTCTTCGCGGTCTGAATCATCTTATGGAAAGAAATGGCAGAAATATCAAGAGTCTTATTCAGCAAATCATAGTCAAGATCGTCATAAAGTCTTTTCTTACGAACATTAGGCGACATACCGATGGAATGAAGCACAAAATCAATTTTTCCACCAAGTATCTCAACAGATTTCTGAAAAACCATCTCCAAATCCTCACAATTCGTGGCATCAGCCGGAAGAATCTCGGCATTAAGCTTCTCACCCAATATCGACACATCACCCATACGCACAGCTACAGGAGTGTTCGACAAAGTAATAGCAGCACCTTCTTCTACTGCTCTCTCAGCAACTTTCCAAGCGATGCTGTTGGAATTAAGGGCCCCGAAAATCACTCCTCGTTTCCCTTTCAGCAAATTAAAACCCATTTTTAATGTTTTTTGTTTATACAATCTTTTCGCCGCAAAGGTAACACTTTTTTATCACACACTAAAAAAGCGATATAAACTTTGAAATTAACAAATCAGAACCTCTATATTTCGTTTTTTTACGATAAAATATAATGCTATTTTTCATAAATTTGCAGGGAGAAATGAAATGTAATATGATACTATCTATGACCGGTTTCGGCAAAGCTGTTGTCGAAATAAATGATAAAAAAATCACAGCTGAGATTAAATCACTAAACAGCAAACAATTAGATCTCACAGTCCGAATTCCACAGCAATACAGGGAATGTGAATTGCCCTTAAGGTCGCTCGTTGCCTCAGAATTGGAACGTGGCAAGGTTGATTTGGTAATATCAACCGAATCAAACATAGGTATTTCCAAATCTGTAATTAACAAAGAATTGGCAGAAGAATATAAAGCACAAATAACCGAATTGTCGCAAGAGCTTGGAATTCCACATCCGGAAGACTGGTATTCGGTGCTTCTGAGGATGCCCGACATAATGAAAACAGAAATACCGGATATGAACGATGCGGAAAAAGTGGCGCTGAATGATGCCGTAAGCAATGCCATTAAAGAGCTTGTGGCATTCCGCACTCAAGAAGGCAACCGCCTTGAACTGTTCTTCAAAGAAAAAATTGAAAACATACAGCAACTTCTCAATGAAGTGCCTAAATACGAGCAAGAACGCATAGAAAAAATACGCGGACGGATTGTCGATGCTTTGGAGAAACTGAAAAACGAAGACTACGACAAAAACCGATTGGAACAAGAAATGATTTTCTACATCGAGAAATTGGACATAACCGAGGAAAAGCTGCGCCTACAAAACCATTTGGACTATTTCCTGTCAACTATGGAAACAGGACACGGACAGGGGAAAAAGCTCGGCTTCATAAGCCAAGAAATGGGCAGAGAAATCAATACTCTTGGCTCAAAAGCCAACCATGCGGAATTGCAACGCATTGTTGTAAGGATGAAAGACCAGCTTGAGCAAATAAAAGAACAGGTATTGAACGTAATGTAATCATGACAATGGGAAAAACAGGTAAAATAATCATAATATCAGCACCTTCAGGCACAGGAAAATCCACAATAATCAACAAGTTGATGGCTATGCCCGACTTGGACCTTAAGTTTTCCGTGTCGGCAACCAACCGAGCACCCCGTGAAGGCGAAAAAGACGGAATAAATTATTATTTCCTTACCACAGAAGAATTCACACGCAAAATAAAAGAGGATGCCTTCATTGAATACGAAGAGGTTTACGCAGGCAGATATTATGGCACATTGAAATCGGAAGTGTCACGAATACTGAATGACGGGCATAACTTAATACTTGACATTGACGTGAAAGGCGGTGTAAATGTGAAAAAATTATATCCTGACGCTGCCGCAATTTTCATATTGCCACCAAGCATCGACACATTACGGCAAAGGCTCATAAACCGGGGAACAGACGATGAGGAAACAATAAACCAACGTGTGGCGAAAGCAGAATACGAACTGTCATTCGCTTCAAAATATGACTATTCCGTAGTCAACGATGATTTGGGAAAAGCCGTCAAAGAAACGAAAACAATAATTCGCAATTTCTTAACTAAATGAAAATAGGCATTTTAGGCGGTTCTTTTAATCCTATACACATAGGTCACTGTATTTTGGCAAGTTATATATGCCAAAATACAGATTTGGACGAGGTATGGCTGTCGGTTTCTCCTCAAAATCCATTTAAAGCAGACCGCCAGATGCTACAAAGCGAACATCGCCTAAGGATGGTCAGACTGGCGACAGAGTGCTGTCCTTCACTTAGACCTTGCGGCATTGAATTAGAACTTCCTATTCCCTCCTACACCATAAATACCCTTCACACATTGCAAGAACGATATCCTGAAAACGAATTCAAAATAATAATAGGCTCCGACAATTGGGAACGCTTCGGCAATTGGAAATGCTCCCAACAGATTATGGATGATTTCGGTGTCATCATATATCCACGGCACGGATATGCAATCAAGGAGCCAGAGCATCCGAATGTAAGATGCATCGATGCCCCTCTGATAGAAATATCATCCACATATATAAGAGAGTCTATCAAAAAGGGGAAAAATATGAACTTTTTCTTGCCTGAAAAAGTTTACCAATATATAA